>NZ_CALETC010000035.1:0-3880 GCF_937920065.1 Acetomicrobium mobile | reverse complement strand
GCAGGCCGTTGGCAGCTTGATAAAGACGGGGCCTACGGGCACAAACGTAAATGATTTGATCTTTATATTGTGCGGTGGTGCCGAACTGCATAGTTAAGGTCTGTTAAATAAGCCTGTTAAATAAAAATGGTGGGCGACGCAGGTTTCGAACCCGTGGCGTCTTCCCTGTAAGGGAATTGCTCACCCGGTAAGCTTGTTGCCCACCGCGGTTTTGATTATGAACTGCCATCCCGATATTCCCCCGTCCCTTACTGGACCCACTCGAAATAACTAAGCTAGGTTATATCGTCCGGATGATATGGTATTGATGTATATCTCGCTTATAATCAAAAATTAAGCATTAAACGGCTCCACAATTAAGCCCATGTAAGCCCATGCCTTTTATTGCCATCGCAATTATTAGGCCCTTATCCCATGGCTGTTGGTAAGCAGCCGCACTCGTTTGCAACAAAAATTTTAAATGTTGAAAAACTCATATGCTTTGGTATTATTTACTTATGATATAATCTTTCATCGTTGAGTGTGTATTTATGTGAGTTTTATTATAGAAATGAGCAGTATCGTTAATTCAATACAAGTATTATGACTATGATGCTGTTTCATATTACCCTAAAAGAGTCATAATGGACGATATTATGAATATCTTACATGTATCGACGAATGTTGTATACATCTTGTAAAATAAGATTAAAAATGACCAACATATGAATACTCGTCTTGAAATTGTCACCTATAGTGCAATATCGCAATATGGCATGGATTTCATATGATTGCATGCTATTTGAAAGGTGATGCAAGTGTTTAAGGGGATACAATCGAGGAATTTGTAATAGATAATTTAAGGCAAACCATGTTCGTACTAAAAACAATTTAAATTATAAGGAGGTAGAAAGATGAGCGAGGATGTCCTTAGTGTAGCGAACTCGTTAGGAGTTTGGCTTACGGCTGCTCCTGTAGCAATACTGACTGTAATTCAAGCCTATCTATACTACAAGCAAATTTACAAGACTGCAGATATAGTGGATCTGACCCATGATCAGCTTAAGCTCGCTTTTAGAGCAGGCGCTATAACGGCAATTGGACCTTCGATAGCAATCTTCATCATTATGGTTGGCCTGATGTCAGTTATAGGAGCTCCCATGGCTTGGATGCGCCTAGCAGTTATAGGAGCTGCTCCAACAGAGCTTACGGCAGCAACAGTCGGGGCCGATGCTGTAGGAGTTACATTCGGCGGAGAGGGCTACGACCTTTACGCCATGTCGGTCTCTTGGTGGACCATGGCCATCAACGGTTGTGGTTGGCTTCTATTCGTGGGGCTTTTTGCCCATAAGCTGGAAGCTTTTAGGGAGAAGATGGGTGCTGGCGATCCAGCATGGTTGGCAATATTGACATCTGCTGCCATGATAGGCGTTTTTGGTTACTTAAACGGCCGCAACATAATAGCTTTCAATGGTCCACTGACTGCAGCAATTGTTGGTGGTGTGTCGATGGTTATCCTGTTAAAGGTCGCCAAAAAGGCGAGCTGGCTTAAGGAGTACACGTTGGGTATTGCCATGCTAATTGGCATGACTGTGGCGGCCATTTTATTCTAGTAAATTAACGTGGATGGAGAGGAGGTAAGAAAATGTCGGAGAAAAAAATTGACGATGCGTTCCTTCATGAACATTGGACGCGTCCTGTAGTAAGAATAGGAATGATAACCATGCTTAGTGCTTGTATCTTGAGCTTTCTTCCTTTGGTTTACCTATACATTGTATATGGTGTTTATCCGAAACTGTCAACGGCAATAACAGCCTGGGGGCTCATAGCCGCAGTGTTTGGAGCCATGTACTTCGTAGAACCGATCTCTTACTATCCCATCTTGGGATTGGCAGGCACGTACATGTCGATTTTGAGTGGCAACGTATCTAATCTGAGGTTACCCTGTTCCGCAATGGCTCAAGAAGTTTTGGGGGTTAAGGAAGGGACGAGGCAGGCGGAACTAATAGGCACAATGGGAATTATCGGCTCGATCATCGTAAACTTCGTTGCTGTAACCCTTGCAGCCTTTGTGGGTTATTCGTTGATCAAGTTGTTCCCACCAGCCGTGGCCGATGCCTTTAGAAGTTATACTGCCCCTGCAATATTTGGTGCGGTATTCGGCCAGTTTTCGCTACGACAGCCAGAGTTGGCACCTTTTGCACTGGCGATTCCCATAGCGCTCTTGATTTTCAAAGTGCCCGTTTGGATCATCATACTCGCATCGGTCTTTGGAACCATCGGGATCGCAAGAATATTTTATAAAAAAGGCGTAATTAAGTAACATCCTACGCTTGGAGGGATAAATCGTGGGAAGGTTTGACAGATTGAAGGAAAGGGCAAAGGAGCTTCAGGGTCAGTTCGTGGAGTGGCGACGCCATTTTCACCAATATCCCGAAGTAGGTTTAGAGTTACCGGAGACGGAGAAGTTTGTTGCCGAAAGACTCAAAGAAATGGGCCTTGAGGTTAGAACGGGAGTTGCTGGCCACGGGGTCGTGGCAGTCCTTAAGGGATCAAAACCCGGTCCAACCATGGCAATTAGGGCAGATATGGATGCCTTAAACCTAAAGGAAGAAACGGGACTTCCCTTTGCATCCAAAATTGAGGGGCGCATGCATGCCTGTGGTCACGATGCTCACACGGCCATAGCTCTCGGTGCTGCAAAACTGCTTTCTGAGATTGCTTCAGAACTTGCAGGCAACGTCAAGTTCATTTTCCAGCCTGCCGAAGAAGGCCCTGGCGGAGCAAAGCCGATGATTGAAGACGGCGCCTTGGAGAATCCCAAGGTAGATGCAATCATTGGCTTGCATACAGGCTGTCTTTGGGATTACGAGAAGACTGGAGAGGTCTTTGTGAGCTACGGTCCTATGATGGCTTGCATGGACAGGATCGATGTTACAATCAAAGGAAAGGGTGCTCACGGAGCGACGCCCCACAAATCAGTCGATTCCATCTCGGTTGCTTCCCATGCCATTTCAGCTGTCCAGACGGTAATCAGTCGCGAGGTTAATCCGCTTGAGCCTGTAGTAGTGACCATCGGCAAAATTCAAGGTGGGACGGCTTACAACATAATATCGCAGGAAGTTTCCTTCGAGGGGACAGTTAGGGCCTTAAAGCAAGACATTCGAGAGTTTTTGGACGAACGCATCGGTGGAATAATCAAGGGCGTTGCATCCGGAATGCGAGCCGAAGTTGATTATATCTATACTTACGGATATCCACCGCTCTCCAACGATCCTGAGTTCACGAAGAGGTTTGTGAAGGTGGCAACGGAAATTCTAGGCAAGGATATGGTTAAAGAAATTCCTGAACCTTCTATGGTTGGAGAGGATATGGCTTACTTCTTGAATGAGGTCCCAGGGACATTCTTTTTCCTCGCCGGCTGCAAAGAGGTGGACGGACAGATACATCCCCATCACAACCCTAAGTTCGATGTTGACGAGAACGTCCTGTGGGAAGGCGCACTTTTATTGAGCGCTACGGTTATAGATTTTCTTTCTAATTAAAAACTTGCGGAGGGGGAGAAGCGTCTAGCTTCTTCTCCTTTTTTAAATCATCTTGCAGCGTTAGAGAGAGAATTATGAAGGAAAGGCTTAAAAAAAGACTCAAGTACCTAGCGTTTCTATGCGGCGTGTTGGGTGATGAGCGCGAATGGGCCTGTATTGATGGCGTCGTTTGCGTGCAAGAGGAAATTGGCCTTTGAGGTGCAGCGATTGCGATCAGGCATGTAAAGCCGGACTGGCTATTGTGCTAGATACCATCCGGGTTACTGATTGTGCCACGGCGTTGTTCTCGCTCTTCCCTGTGAGGGAATTGCTCACCCGGTAAGCTTGTTGCCCACCGCGGTTTTGAATTTAAACTA
>NZ_CALETC010000034.1:0-23903 GCF_937920065.1 Acetomicrobium mobile | reverse complement strand
CATCTTAAAAAAGTTCTGGGAGAGTGGGGGGTTATTTAGCCTTGCCGGCTATAGTGGAGTGGTTTTTTCCAGAAGGTCTTTACACAATAGCAATGATAGGAGTATTTGCTGTAGGAGCCTTTGCCATAAAGTTTCCAGTATCTATTGCAATGGCCTTCGCAGCCATAGCAGGAGCCCTCATAGGTGGCGCAGGCTTTCCCCTGCGTCACCTTGTGGAGGGCATGTTTGGTTATCTCGATACAATACTTGTCATTGCTACGGCAATGATTTTTATGAAAACAGCGGAAAGCACGGGACTTTTAGAAGGCTTGGCTGCATGGATTATTCGTAAATTTCGCAAAAAACCGGCGTTTCTTTCTATGGGGTTAATGTTTATAATCATGGTTCCTGGCATGATTACCGGCTCTTCTACAGCGGCAGTTCTTACCACTGGTGCCTTAGTAGCACCAGTCCTTCTCCAACTGGGAGTTTGCCCCCATAGGGCGGCAGCAGCTATTGCTATGGGTGCAATCTTTGGCATGATTGCACCTCCGGTTAACCTTCCGGCCATGATCATTGGCGGAGGGATAGATATGCCTTATTCAGGATTTGGAATTCCCCTTATTATATGCACCTTACCTCTTGCCATCTTCACTGCTTTTCTTTTTATCTACCCTCCTCTCAAAAAAGGTGATTTTTCTGAATCTGGCCTGGAGGCAGAACTTAAGCGTATGGAGCGAGAACCACTTTCTTTTCGACTCTTTATTCCATTGCTTGTCCTCATCGTATTGTTCGCGGTAGAACGCGTCTTCCCATCACATTGGCCTTCTTTAGGCATGCCACTAATCTTTCTTCTTGCTGCTGCTTCGGCCCTTTTTTCTGGTGTAAAATGGCACCCTCTTCAGACTGTAATTAGTGCTATAAACGATGCATTGCCGGTTATGGGAATTCTTATGGGTGTAGGCATGTTTATTCAGATCATGACGTTGATCGGAGTACGAGGTTTCGTTACAGTTTCTGCTATAGCCCTTCCTAAGTGGCTTCTTTACGTAGGCATAGGAGTATCTATTCCTCTTTTTGGGGCAGTGTCGGCTTTCGGATCGGCTTCGGTATTGGGAGTTCCATTCGTTTTAGCTTTGCTGGGCCACAACGAAATTATCGTCGCTTCGGCTCTCAGTCTTATTGCTGGACTTGGAGACCTTATGCCTCCCACAGCCCTTGCCGGTATTTTTTCTGCCAAAGTAGTAGGGGAAGATAACTATTTAAAAGTTCTTCGTTGCTGCATCTTTCCCGCCATTCTCACTGCTCTATGGGGGATAGCTATCATCCTCTTAGCGAATAAATTGGCGGTTTTTCTTTTTTAGGGGGGAATTATAAAAAATGATAATGCTTGTATACCGTGGAATAGCGCTTTTTATCTCTCTCGTGGTTGTGCACTGCATGTTTCAAGAAGAAGAATTTTGGAAACAGGCTTCTGCCACTATGGTCATTATCCCTCTTGTCATGAGGGTTTTGCTTATAAAATGAGGAGGCCGCGTTGCACAAAATGAACATAAAAGGTACTCGCAAGACAGCCATTTTTCTTTTAACCGTAGCACTATTGGTCATGTACGTCACTGGACGGAACTTTCTTGCCATGCGACAACCTGATGTGGTGATACCGGCTGATGGCTTCGAAAAAAGGATGCTCTCAGATTGGTTTCAAGGCATAGGCAACACACCGGCAGATACACCGGTATTTATACAGGAAGGCCAAGAGCCGGGGGGAACGGTTCTGATCTTAGGTGGGACCCACCCTAACGAGCCTGCTGGGTATATAGCTGCTGTATTGTTCCTTGAACGAGCCCAAGTACAGAAAGGACGTTTAATAGTGATACCCTTTGCAAACAATACGGCTTTCACCCATAACTCCCCTCAGGAAGGATATCCTCAATATATTCGGTTCCTTCTTCCGGACGGTTCGGTTAGAACCTTTAGGTATGGGTCGAGAGATACGAATCCTGTTTATCAATGGCCAGACCCTGATATTTACGTTCACGAACCTTCAGGACAGCGGCTTGCAGGCAGTGAAATGCGTAATTTGAATAGAGCCTATCCAGGACAACCACATGGTGTTATAACTCAGCGTATTGCCTTCGCTATTTTAGAACTAATTCGCAAGGAAGACGTAGATTTGGCCTTTGATCTTCATGAAGCATCGCCGGAATACCCCGTTGTCAACGCCATAGTGGCCCATGAAAAGAGCTTGGAACTTGGTGCCATGGCAGCAATGGATCTGGAAGGGCGAGGAATACCTTTTCGTCTGGAGCCATCACCTCGAAATTTAAGAGGCCTCTCTCACAGAGAATGGGGAGATCATACGGACGTAATGGCCATCCTTATGGAGACAGGCAATCCAATCCAAGGTCGCCTGCGAGGACGCACAAATGAAGCCTTGGCCTTGACAGGCAAGGATAAATTCTACCAGAAAGCAGCAAAACTCGGGAGCCTCTTCATCCCTTATGAAGATGATCAACCCATAGCTCTCCGCACAGCCCGACATGTGACGGCTATTATGACTTTTCTGGAAATGCTGGGCTTTATCAGCGAAGAAAAAAGTGTAATAGTAAATAACATTCCCGACTACAATGATATTATAGATAAGGGGATAGAGGCTTTTCTTTTGTCCATTTCATGAGTCAATGCTTATCGGCCCTTACATAAAACCTAAAGGGGAGTGTCTTAATGTATCGTGATGGCAACAAAACGCTCCATTGGAGGCAAATGGGGCGAGGATGCTTCCTTCTTGTAGCGTGGTTTCTTTCGCGTTTTTACGAACGTCCTATCTATACAGTTTTTCAATATCTTCTGTTAGCTGTCGAGCATAACGATAGCGGTTATCTCATGGCAGCTTCAGCTATTCTAGTACTTGTTAATACAATAAAAGCCTTACTTCTTTACGAAGGGTGGCTTTTCTTTGCCGATGGTCTTGCAAATTATCTCAATAAACCCTTAATAAAGCGGCTTCTCCCCCTTTTTGCTATTCCTGCATGCTACCAAATGGTGGCAATCTTTGATTTTCCCGGCATTCCTCATTTTGGAATGCCGGCTGTCCTTAGCATCGCTAGTGTCATGTTAATCCAATACTTCACGCGGGATGTTTCAAGGTGGTCAAATAAGGCCATGGCGCTGGGGCTAATGCTTTTTTCTTTTCAGTGGCTAGATGTTGTTCCAGCTCTTACCAGTTATGGCTTTGGATGGGGAGAGCTTTCTGCTGTCCTAAAAAATATAGCAGTGATTTCAGGCAAAGCAAGGGTGTTAAATGTAATGGCAATGGTTTCATTTGGGGGAGTCTTTGCTGGCGCCCTTGTTACTATAGAGCTTTTTGTAAATTATGAAAAGCGGCTGGCACAGCTTCAACGCCTACGTCGTCAAGAGAGAGAACTTTCTGCCTTACGAGAAGAACAGCTACGAAATCGCAGTGTAATAGAAATCCAACAACTTGTTCACGACCTCAAACGACCTCTTACGGTAATCATAGGATTGACGGATGTTTTGTCACACTCGCTGGGAAACCCTGCAGAGAAAGCACATTTGAAGGAGATTCAAGATGCGTCCGTAAACATGAATAAGATGGTTTCGGAAATTTTGAATCCTCACGTCCATCACCGCATTTCTGTGGAACACGTTGTGAATTACACTTTGAGTCAAATACGTCCCTTCCCCTGGAGTTCCGGCATTCAGGTGAGCTTGCATGATGCTTCTTCAACCTCTTTCATTGAGGCGAACCTCATACTCCTCTCTAGGGCTATTGTAAACATCTTGGACAATGCTCATCGAGCAACAGTTGGGAACTCGTCGCCTATTATTCGCTTTCAAACGGAGGTCACAAAGGATCACGTATTAATTATAGTAGAAGATAATGGGTACGGATTTGAAAAAGAGCCCTTGCCTCATCGTTCCGCCTGGGGGTCTACTGGTCTTGGGTTACCTTTCGTAAGGAGCGTCGCAAAAGAACATAATGGAAAGCTGTATCTTGGAACCAGCGATGAGCTGGGTGGGGCTTATATTGCTTTGCTTTTGCCTCTATGCAATACGGAAGAGGTAGGGGGTGAAGACAATACTGTACCTCGGATCAATTGATGATGACACAAGTGTTCTTTATACTTTGGAAGCAATGGCCAAGTCTCAGGGCTGGGATATGCGAACCACAACAGAGCCCGACGAGGCGTTTCTTTGGGTGATTAATAATCAGATCGACATACTGCTCGTAGACTATCACATGCCTAAAATGAGTGGCCTTGAAGTTATTCAAAGGGCAAGGGAAATTTCAGATACAGTGGTACTACTAGTCCTTACCATTGAAGAGCATCCCCAAATTGCTCGCCAGCTTCTTCTTGCCGGGGCCGATGATTTCGTGAACAAACCAGTGCGCCTTTTAGATTTCGCTTCTCGAATTCAGGTCCATGCCAAACTAGCCCACTATAGAAAAATGACGCGTCAAAGCTACCCAATGAAGGGGATATCTGAAGAAACCCTTAGAAAAGTAATTGATCTCCTAGTTTCAAATGCAGATACCGAGTTTTTTGATGTACAGTTTCTTTGTGACAACCTTGGTTTAGCTTATCCGACAGCCCATCGTTATTTGGAATACCTCGCAGAAAAAGGGACTTTATTTAAAAGCCAGGAAAGCCCGGAGGGCAAACCGGGCCGTCCCCGGACGCTCTACCAAATGAAGTAAGCAGATAGTCGGTTTTAGCGATTTGTTTCGGTGAAATGTGATAAGTTGCCAGATCAAAACATCTCTGGCTTTTTGGTAAAACCATGCAAGATTCACACTTATGTTTTCCAAAAGCGCCGCTGGGCCGGTCCGTTGTATTCAGATAATGAAAGCTCATCGGCAGGATATGCAGAATCCCAACAGTAAATGAGAAAGTCAAGTTCATCGGCAGCAGAGACAATCAAAGCCTCCGGCGTGCTTGGCAGAACGGGAGATCCGTATTCTTTCTTTCCGTGATGACTCACTATGATATGGCCTATTGCCAAGGTGATGTTTTCATCGAGGTCGTACTTTCTGGCAAAATCCATGAACATGGAATAGCCCAAAGGGATGTGGTCTATCACGGCACCATACAGTGTAATTTGAGGAGCTAAATCAATTGAGTAAGCGCCAAGTTTTCCAATGTCGTGCAACAGTGCCCCGGCAGTCAGAACATCCATATCTACATTTAATCCTTTATTTAAATAAATAAACCCAATGGCCCGGGCACTTTTCGTGACATCGAGAGTATGTTCAAGTAAGCCGTGGACGTAGGCATGATGATTCTTAACAGCAGCCGGAGCGATCTTAAACTGTTCCCACAAATCTTCGCTAAAAAGCGTGTGCAGAAAGGTACGCAAAGGATCGCCGCATTCGTTCACTATAGCCCAAAAGTCCGCTTCCATTTGTTCGAGCGGTACAGGCGATTTTTCTATAAAAGACTCTGGCGGATATTTATCGGAGTCGAGCAAGTAAATTTGGTTTATGTGGTACTGTAGTCTTTGTTTGTATTTAGTTACAACGCCAAAAACTCCCACAGGTTGTCTTGAGACGCTGCTAAGACCTTCTAACTCATTTTGAGTGAGGGCCTTTTTTTCTCCATCTCTAATGTCCCACCATTTGCTGTCCGACCATGCTCTGGCATAGAGCGTTCCGCTTGCATCCACGATGGTCAGGTCCCAGTAGGGTTGATTATTTTTATCTCTTTTTAGCCTCGCCGAGGCTAACACTCCGACGGTTTTGAACTTATCGCCGGACTTCATGCTTTCTTTTATGCTAGCGATGGGTACACATCTTTCTTCGGACATCTTTATCACCCTTGTAGATGTAATTGCCTCACTTTTTGCAATATTTATATATAATCAATACGTATATAATCTTTAACTTAAATTTTATACCACGAATAAAGATCAAATGCCAGCCGTGCAGACTTTATTCACGAAGAGCAACACAAAGATGCAGCTATCTGTTTTGCTTAAGAAAGCACCATAAGAAGTTTTGTAACAACAAAAGGCAATTAAATGACGAACAGGAGGAATTCTTTGATATGTTTAGCCTTAAAAGACGAATATCGAATAAGGAGACATTGCTGGGGACATTTGTGATCCTGCCATCGACCGATTCGGTTGAAATTCTGGCATTGGGCGGATTTGATTTTGTTGTACTTGATAGAGAACACGGCCCTCATTCCATAGAGAAACTGCAGGACATGGTGAGAGTAGCTTCTCTTCATAAAATGGGCACCTTAGTCAGGGTGCCGGAAAATTCCAAGAAAGAAATTTTATGGGCTCTGGACGTAGGGGCTGACGGAGTGTTGGTTCCCATGGTTGAAACTGCTTCGGATGCAATTAGGGCCGTAAGAAGCGCCAAATATGATCCAATCGGAGAAAGAGGAGTTGCCTTTACAAGATCCTCGAAATACGGCAAACACGAGCTAACTTCCTATTTCGAGGAATCCAACGAAAATACATTTATCGCCTTGCAATGCGAAAATATTAAGGGGTTGACGAACCTCGAGGAAATCGTAAATACGCCGGGGGTGGATATGATCTTTTTTGGACCCTTCGATATGTCTGCTTCCTTAGGCATACCCGGCAAAGTAGAAGATCCAAGGGTCAAAGAAGCAGCTATGAAATTACTTCAAATTTGCAAGAACGCCAACAAGGCAGCGGGCACTTTCGCAAGTACAGCCGAGGAAGCTTTGAATCGTATACAGGAAGGATTTAACTTGGTTGGCCTTGGCATAGAAGCCACAATTTATCTTAATGCTGTAAAAAGTTTAGTGACCAGCGTAAAAAATAAGATAATAAAATGATTCAAGATCGCTAAAAAGCACGTTACTAGGGCTGTATTTTTTGCAAATGCACCATTATATCCTAAATTTCTCCAACTCTGCGGGGTGAGCCGGTTTAGTGACGATATTAAGGCAATCCTCAGGGGAAGTAATTAAGATCCGTACGGCGCTGTTTTCGTGATCGCTGTAGCGCGCTACGAACTTTGCAGATATCTCCAAATTTTCCATGACGACTGGAGCGTCATGAGAATAAAGCAGTGCCGTTGGACCTTTCACGTTAATCGGATTCAGCAACAACATCGAAGGAAGCCGAAGCTGAATTAGCCTTTTATTTTCATGGGCATTTCTCCCAATGACTAAATGGTTTTTTTGAGGAAGTAAAAAATGCCTGCCGACGCGCAAAAGAGCGGCGTGGAAGAAGGAAAAATGCTCCTTAAAAGCCTCCATTAAACGTCTTAACTTTAAAGAAAAAAACTTCTCCGTGAGAGGGCATCCGCCTCCTGGCGAAGGATAAGTCGTGATTTGCCATTTTTTTGCCAGTTCCATTTGTTCTTTCCTGCTACGCCCGGAAATGGGAAGCAAATTCTCCCTATTTACCAGGCCTTCCCGTTCAGGAGCCGTTGCAGGAAGCAGCTTGGCAGACAAGGGCCTTAGAATATAATCAGCGTAGCCTGAAGCAGCGTCTACCATCCTTAAAGCCGCTGATGTTTGCGATTTAGGCCTTTCTCCCAAGACCTCGCCGGTAGCCAAAAAATCATATCCTCTTTCTTCCATCATCTGACCTGCCACCTTTAACATTAAAGCGTGACAATCTATGCAGGGATTCATGTGTTTCCCGAAGCCATGCGGGGGGTTGATAAGTATGTTAATGTATGCTTTCTCGGGAAGTGGTGCTATAATTAGTGGGAAATTATAAAGGCGTGCTGCTGAAACGGACTTTTCAGCGGAAAAAAATGGAGTTGTAAAGGTCAAGCATGTGACTTGTACATTGTTTCTGCGCAAAATTTCTCCGGCAAGCAGCGAATCGAGTCCGCCTGAAAAAAGGAGCAGCGCCTTTGGGGGTTTGTTTTTCATTTCTTTTGCCTCCCAAAATATATAATTTACTTACAAATCTATGTTGGCTTTGATAGACTATACAAAGTTTCTCGATGCGTCAAATGACGTATCATAAGTGTATGGGGTGGTTAATGGATGAACAACATCAGAAACTTTTGCATAATCGCTCATGTCGATCACGGCAAATCTACGCTTGCTGACAGATTGCTTGAGCATACCAATACCATAGAATCTAGAAAAATGCGACAGCAGTTTCTGGATACAATGGACCTCGAGCGAGAAAGAGGCATTACGATCAAGCTCGTGCCCGTCAGGATGAAGTATAAGGCCAAAGACGGGAACGAATATGTGTTAAACCTGATAGATACTCCGGGGCATGTAGATTTCAGTTACGAGGTATCCAGGTCCCTTGCAGCGTGCGAAGGCGCGCTTTTAGTGGTAGATGCCGCACAGGGCGTGGAGGCTCAAACCTTGGCCAATGCATACCTGGCAGTGGAGCAGGGATTGGAGATCATCCCCGTGATAAACAAAATAGATCTGCCGGGCGCACGTCCTGAAGAAGTTTTACGCCAGATCGAAGAAGTAATAGGGCTGGACTCATCGCAAGCCATATTAGCAAGCGCCAAGGAAGGCATAGGGATAATCGAAGTGTTAGAGGCAGTAGTAAACCGTATTCCACCTCCTTCGGGCGACCCAAATGCTAAATTGCAGGCCCTCATTTTCGACTCGGTCTACGACAACTATAGGGGAGTAATATCTTATGTCAGGCTGGTAAATGGGCGCATTAAAAAGGGGCAACTCATACTTTTTATGGCGACCGAGAGGGAATACGAAGTGGAGGAAGTGGGCTTTTTTACACCCTCTATGTCCGCGGCAAATGAACTAAAAGCAGGAGAGGTTGGTTATGTAATCGCAAACGTGAAGGCCATTTGGGAGGCCCGCGCCGGCGACACCATAACAGACGCTATCTCTCCGGCAGATAAGCCTTTGCCGGGTTATAAGCGCATCAAGCCCGTCGTGTTTTGCGGGCTTTTTCCCATCGATAGGGACGATTTCCCTCACCTACGTGAAGCTATAGAGAAATTACAGCTGAATGATTCATCGTTGGTCTTTGAGCCAGAGACCTCCGAGGCGCTCGGCTTTGGCTTCAGGTGCGGCTTTTTGGGATTGCTACACATGGACATAACCGTTGAGCGACTCCGCAGGGAGTTCGAAATCGATCTGGTTGCCACAGCACCGAATGTCGCCTACGAGATTGTATTAAGTGACGGAAGCGTTATCGAAGCACACAAGCCGTCTGACTTCCCCGATCCCGGAAAAATAGAAGAAATAAGGGAGCCTTACATAAGGCTGACGATCTTTCTGCCTGCCGATTACGTAGGAAAGGCGATGAAACTTTGCCAAGACAGACGTGGAGAGTACGTCTCGCTGGATTACATTACCACGGAAAGGGTAAGGCTCGTTTACGACCTTCCCTTGGCGGAATTCATCGTCGATTTTCACGATCGCTTGAAGTCCTTAACGAGAGGGTATGCTTCCATTGACTACGAGCATGTAGGTTACAGAAAATCGGATCTGGTAAAGGTGGATGTGCTCATCCACGGAGAACCGGTCGATGCCTTTTCTTTTATTTGCCATAAGGACGATGCTTACAAGCGCGCTTTAAGCGTCATAAAAAAACTTAAAGAACTCATACCCAGGCAGCTTTTTGAAGTCGCCATACAGGCCTCCATAGGAAGCCGCGTGATAGCGAGAGAAAACGTAAAGCCCTTGCGCAAAAACGTCATCGCTAAATGTTATGGCGGTGACGTGACGCGAAAACGCAAATTACTTGAAAAACAAAAAGAGGGCAAGGAAAAGATGAAAATGATAGGCAAGGTCCAAGTTCCTCAGGAGGCATTTTTAGCCTTTTTGAAAGCCGATGAGGAAGGATAATTTAAATTACAGTGTAATGCCTCTAAGTGAAAGTTTTTCTTGGGCGCTCTCGTGTCCTGTTTCTCTTTACGTTCACATACCTTTTTGCGTTCAAAAATGTCCTTACTGCGCCTTTTACAGCGTGGTCCCAAAAACAGGAGACATTGAAAGCTATTTAAACCTTTTAGATAATGAGCTAAAAATGTGGACCTCACTGACCGGAGGCAAGATCCACGCTCAGACGCTTTACATTGGAGGGGGCACACCCACCGTCTTAAGCTCAAAACATTGGGAGAAGCTGATTCTTACGCTTGAGCGATACGTCAATTTTTTGCCTTTGCTCGAAGCAAGCGTAGAAGCAAATCCGGGCACTTTGAGTCTAGGCCACATCAAACTTTGGCGCTCTTGGAGGATCACACGTGCAAGCCTCGGGGTTCAAAGTTTGGATGACGCAGAGTTAAGTTGGCTTAAGCGTCCGCATGGTGCCTATGAAGCAGCTGACGCCATAGCTGCACTGGTCGCAAGCGGCCTTGATACCAGCGTAGATTTGATGTTCGGTTTTCCCGGACAAACGATACGAAGCTGGCACAGGACGATCAAAGACTGCCTGAAATTTGGCATTCGCCACTTATCGATCTACGAGCTGACGTTAGAAGAAAACACTCCTTGGGGCGAAAACCCACCTGAGGGTTTAACGGAAGGATATCCTTTATACAGGTTTGCTCAATGGTACCTGCCTAAAAGAGGATTTATTCAATATGAAATAGCTAGCTTTTCCTTGCCTCGTCACTGGTGCAGGCACAACATTGCCTATTGGCAGGGCGGAAACTTCTTAGGAATCGGACCGAGCGCGTGGGGTTATCTAAACGGATACAGATACGGCAATGCCAGTGACATCAAGCTCTATGCCGATAGTATTTCTAGGGGTGAATTTCCCATCGTTTATGAAGAGATCTTGCCAAATGAAAAGGCAGCCGCGGAATCGGCGATGCTTGCCTTAAGGACAATGTGGGGCGTATCCGCTCGTGCTTTCAGAAGGAAATGGGGATGGCAGGCATACAAGAAGTTCCTTCAGGTATGGCATCTGCTTCCTGAAGATTGTAAAAAAACCATTCAAGGAAAGCACGCGTTCTCAGCCAAGGGCTTTCGCGTGGCAAATTCCCTGTGGGAACAGTTTTTGTAGTAAAGCTCTTTGCCACAATCCCTGCTTATCAACTCCTATTCTTTAACCGTAAATCAGGGCCTTATCAACCTCCATCACGGCTTCCGTTATTTGGAACATATTAGAAATGGTTCCCACCGTGACTTTTTCTGTTACCCCGAAATGATTGGTGCACGTTCCACATACAAGTATGGTCGTCCCCTTTTCCTCTAAGTCCTTTAATATGTCGCACGCGCTATTTTCCGGCAAAGCCAGGAGCACACCTTCGTTCATGAGCGCTAAAACTACGGGCGGCTCGTCTTCCTCAAGCAATACGCCCAGAAAGCTTTTCATGAGCACCTCGCCTAATCCGTCATTTGGCCTGCCAAGCGTGTCTGACAGGATTAAAATTCCTATGGATTTTTTATCATTTTGTGCTGAAGGCGTTGAAGTTAAAGATGCTGTTTGGCGCCTCTCGGTTGGGTCTTCTGATGGCCCTTCATATTTCCCACGAATGACGTACGTCCCGTCATCTTGCTTTATATCCTCGATAACGCTGTACCCGCGTGATTTGAGGAACCGCTTGACGTTTTGAAAGGAAACGTCATTATCAACGAGAACTTCGATTTCTTTTTCGCCTGAATCTATGGCCTGTTTCGTCAATATAACTGGTTTCGGGCAAACTAGCCCCCGTGCGTCAACTACTTTCATGCTTTTTCACTCCCTTTGGGTAGTTTAGTTTGTCAAAAAGGGCCTCGCAAATGCCGGTTTTTGCAACGTAGATTTTAAACGTTTGCTTATCGGAGCATGTTGAAATTTAACTTAAGCTTGTTTGATTTGAGAGCTTTCGATGATATTTATGCCGGCTTTTTTCATTTCTTCTAAGCTTTTTTCGACGCCTTCTTTTGTTATGCCCCGTGAAGCGTCCTCGACCACATAAACCTCGTATCCCAACTTTACCGCATCGATTGCCGTTGACTTCACGCAAACGTCAGTCGCCAAGCCACATAGGAAAATTCGTTTAACCCCGGCTTCTTTTAGGGTTTCAGCCAGCTCAGTGTCGTCAAAGGCTGAGTATGCTTCCTTTGAAGCTTCCGTGGCTTTGCTCACGATGATGGCAGAATCGGGGATATAAAGTTCGGGATGAAACTCGGCACCCTTAGTATTCTGCACGCAATGAACCGGCCAGGGGCCTCCTTGGTCTTTAAAGCTCACATGATTTTTTGGGTGCCAATCCCGCGAAAATACAACAAGACCACCCCGTTTTTCAAATAATTTTACAAGTTGGTTTACAACGGAAACTATCTCGTCACCACCCGGCACTGACAAACTACCGCCCGGGCAAAAATCCACCTGGACATCCACAACTATTAACGCATCCGTTGATCCTATCGGCATTCCAAATCCCCTCTCATTTTGTTTAATTTTTAAAATTAGTTAAAATAACAATCCTTAAATCATTTTTGAACCGGCTTATTTGGTTAATTTGCATTTGTTTTAACTCGATTTTAGCATCGTTTAAAACATTCGTAAGTTGTATAACAAGTAGCAATACCAAAAAACAAACTATTGACAGATTAGGTAAAATTACGGAAAATGACATATGTTACTATAAGATAAGTCATATTATATTATAGTGCTATGTTATATCAGCTGATCGATGCGCTATGCTTGCTAATGATTGTCATATGCGCTTAAAAGCTTGATACGCCAAGCTTTTAAGCTTTTTTGAGCGTTAAAAAGATAAGATAAAATAATGCATATGAGAATATGAAATAATAACAGTATACAAAATAACAATATAAACAAATAAATTTCAAAACTAAACTAAAGGGAGGATGTTTTCATGAGCTTTGATCTTATTGCTGCCTTTGCCACAGTTTTGCTTATTCTCTACATTGGCGATGTTGTTTCGGTCAAGACAAAGGCCTTTGTGCCATCGGTTTTCGTGTCAGCAGTCATATTCTTATTGGGTTTCTGGACAATTTTACCAAAAAATCTTATTGATTTGGCATGTTTAGGTCAACCACTTGCAACTTTATCCATGTACTTGCTGCTGGTCCATATGGGCACTATGCTTAACATCAAGGAACTGGCAGCGCAATGGAAAACTGTAGCAGTTTCTTTAGCCGGTATAGTTGGAATAGCACTTGGAACCATGACTTTAGGCAAATATTTATTCGGATGGGATGCAGTTGTCATTGCCACGCCTCCTCTCACGGGAGGGATTGTAGCGGCTTTAATGATGCAGGAAGCGGCAATGAGCAAGGGACTTTTGGAGCTTTCCGTTTTAGCCATTGTAATGTACGTCTCGCAGGGCTTTTTTGGGTATCCTTTGACAGCTCTCGCGCTGAAACGTGAGGGCAAGAGATTGTTGTCTGCCTATAGAAGCGGTGAGATCAAGGTCGATAAAATCCTGGCATCGGAAAGTGTCAATCCTATAATTAAACCGTCTAAGATACAAATTGTCCCCCAGGTGCCCTCGAAGTACAGGACAACTTATATGTACCTTTTAAAACTCGGGCTTGTAGCCTGGGCATCAGCCATGACAGCCACAGCCATTAATGAGGTCGTTTCCCGCTTCGTAATTTGTTTAATTTACGGCGTTATTGCTGCCGAAATAGGCTTCATCGAACGAAGGCCTTTGGAGCTGTCCAATTCATTTGGCTTCATGATGACAACTTTGATGGCTTTTATTTTTGCGGGCCTGGCGGAGGCTACGCCGGATATGATCATTAGATTGGTTGGTCCGCTTTTTGGGATAATAATTATAGGCGTCCTCGGGATGGCGATACTGTCAATGTCCTTAGGCAAGTTATTAGGTTATTCCAAAGAAATGGCATTTGCTTGTGCTTTAACCGCTTTGTATGGTTTCCCTCCTAATTACGTCCTGACGGAGGAAGCTTCCAAGGCTTTGGCTGAAAATCCCGAGGAATTCAAATTTTTAATGGATTCCCTGCTTCCCAAAATGTTGGTTGGCGGATTTACAACGGTTACTGTAGCTTCGGTTGTTTTGGCAGGCATATTCGTCAACTTGCTATAAAATTACTTTAAAACCATGTTGGAGGTGCACTCGCAAAAATGGACGTTAGAGCGTTAGTAAAGAATGTTAAGGACTACGTTATCGATCTTAGAAGGGAGTTTCATATGTATCCGGAAAGGTCTGGCGAGGAATTTAGGACTTCTAAGAGAGTCAAAGAAGAGCTGAATAAACTTGGTATACCTCACACAACGGCAGGAGGTACGGGAGTTGTTGGCATCATAAAAGGAGAAAAACCCGGCAAGACCGTTGCCTTGAGGGCTGATATGGATGCCCTGGAGGTTTACGAAAAAAACGATATACCGTATAAATCGAAGACAGATGGACTCATGCACGCCTGTGGACATGATGGACATACTGCCATGCTTTTAGGAGCGGCCAAAGTTTTATCGATGATCAAAAACGAGCTGAAGGGCAGTGTAAAATTGTTCTTTCAACCTGCGGAAGAAACTGCACAAGGTGCCTTAAAGATGATAGATGACGGAGTAATGGAGGGCGTTGACAGCGTATTTGCCATACATCTTTGGAGCGGGCTGCCCATGGGCAAAATCTCGGTCGAGGCGGGACCTAGGATGGCCGCTGTCGACGTCTTTGACATCACAGTTAGTGGAAAGGGAGGGCATGGTTCGGCGCCTCACGAGGGTGTTGACGCTCTTGTTGCGGCCTCGGACATTGTAATGGCGCTTCAAACCATAGTAAGCCGGGAGTTATCTCCCCTAGAGCCCGTAGTCGTAACTGTAGGAAAGTTAGTAGCGGGTACAAGGTTTAACGTACTTGCCTCGGAAGCTAAATTGGAGGGCACAAATCGTTATTTTAATCCTAAAATTAAAGATGTATTGCCCCAAGCCATAGAGAGGATGGCAAAAAGCGTCGCTGCGGGGTATAGGGCAGAGGCTCATTTGAATTATCAATTTGCCACCTCTCCAGTCATTAACGATCCTGAGTGTTCCGCTTTAGCGAAAAGAGCGGTCGAGAAAATACTGGGCAAGGACGGCCTGATTGAATACGAGAAGGTCATGGGCGGAGAAGATTTTGCAGAATTTCTAAAGAAAGCCCCTGGAGCTTTAGCCCTGGTGGGCATCGGCAACGAGGAAAAAAAGACTACATACCCCCATCATCATCCCAATTTCAACATAGACGAAGATGCTTTAGAGATAGGAGTTGCCCTTTACGTCCAGTATGCTCTTGACTATTTAAATCAAAGCTAGAGAGGTGAGAGCGCGTGCTTGAGACAAACCTTGAGAGGATCAAGCATAACCTTGAAACATTAAGCAGCTTTAATTCGACACCGGGAAAGGGTTACACAAGGCTATCTTTTTCGCCCGAGCACAGAAAGGCTTTGGATTTTCTGTCAAAAGCCTGTGAATCCATGGGATTTGAAGTTATGATTGACCCGGTAGGTAACTTTAGGGCCAAGCTTAAAGGTTCCGATCCAGGCGCTCCTCCCATTATGTGTGGCTCTCACATTGACACTGTGCTGTACGGTGGCAAACTTGACGGAGCAGCAGGCGTCGTAGCTGCATTGGAAGCACTTACTGTAATAAAGGAACAAAACGTTCCCATAAGACATTCGCTCGAATTCATTGCCTTCGTGGAGGAGGAGGGCGCCTCCTTCGGAGGCGGTTTGATCGGAAGCAAGGCCTTAGTTGGCAAGTACACCGTTGAAGACCTTAAGAATTTAACCAACGATGAGGGCCTTTCTTTTTACGAAGCTGCTAAAAACTTTGGGTTAAACCCGGATGAGCTTGAAGATTACGTTCTTCGCAAGGGTGACGTAAAAGCATTGCTTGAACTTCACATTGAACAGGGCAACGTCTTATATACCAAATCAATTCCTCTTGGCATAGTTGAGGCGATAGTAGGAATTAAACAACTTGCGGTCACGTTGACGGGAAAGGCAAATCACGCAGGCACCACGCCCATGAACTTGAGGCGAGACGCACTTGTCGCCGCAAGCAATATAATATCCTTCGTCGAACACTGTGCAAAGCACGAAGCCTTTGACACTACAGTCGCAACCGTCGGAAAAATTTGGTGTTTCCCAAACGTCACCAACGTCATTCCTGGAAAGGTAACCTTCACAATCGATATTCGCGACATAAAAACAGAAGGAATCCAAAGGGTAGAGCAACTGATCAAGGAAGAGGTAAAAAGGATATCAGACGAGCGGGGACTGCAATATTCGGTAAACTTGGTTGGCGAGTCGGATCCTGTTAAACTGTCTGAGAAAGTAGTTTCGGTCATACAAAGGGTCGCTGAAAAACTCAATGTCAATTTCTTAAGGATGAATAGCGGAGCTGGTCACGATTCGGCACTGCTAACGGAAGTGACAGACGTTGGAATGATATTCGTTCCAAGCATCGAGGGGATAAGCCATGCACCAGAAGAAGACACTGAATACGAAGACTTAAAGACCGGTTGCGATGTTCTGCTTAACGCCTTGGTAGATCTTGCACAATAGTCTATGGGCTATAGTTTTAGTATAGTTTTAAAGTTAAAATTATACAGTGCGGCGCGAGTCTTATTTTTGGCCAAAAGGATAGTGATTATTAAAAAATGAGCGAAGATGTCAGCAGATATTTACGCAGTATCCCGTCCATGGACAAAATATTGTCCTTAGAATGGGTGCAAGATTACTATCCGATGATTGGGCGTAAAGCCGTAAAATCGCTCATCGAAAGCATGCTCGAAGACTTTAGGGCAAGCATGCTCAGCGGCGAGGCGAAGGAAGTGGACATCGAAAGATTAATGAGCGATGTCAAAAAGACCCTGGAGAAATCCTCAAAAAAAAGCATGAGGCCCGTCATTAATGCAACAGGGGTCATAGTGCATACGAACTTGGGCAGATCCTGTCTGGCCGATGAAGCAATAGCGTCCGTCCACGATGCGTCAAGGTGCTACACCAACCTCGAGTATAACCTTGAAGCGGGCAAAAGAGGACACAGATACGACCATGTTGAATGGCTTTTGTGCCAATTAACGGGAGCAGAGGCGGCACTAGTGGTAAACAACAATGCGGGTGCCGTCCTAATGTGCCTAACGGCGCTTGCCTCGGATGGAGAAATCATCATCTCGCGAGGTGAATTAATCGAAATAGGAGAGTCATTTAGGATCCCCGATATAATGGCCCTTTCAGGGGCAAAAATGGTAGAAGTTGGTACGACGAATAGGACGCACCTTTACGATTACGAAAGGGCGATAACGGAAGAAACCAGGTTAATACTGAAAGTTCACCCTTCCAATTACAGAATAGTAGGATTTTACTCGGAAGTGGCAAGAGAAGACCTTGCAAATCTTGCCCATTCAAGAGGATTGTTGGTAATGGAAGATCTTGGAAGTGGCACTTTGGTGGATTTATCAACCTATGGCCTAAAGGGAGAGCCGACCATTGGCCAATGCATAAAAGATGGCGTAGACATCGTAACCTTTTCCGGCGACAAACTGCTTGGCGGACCCCAGATCGGCGGTATCGTAGGAAAAAAGGACGTAATTGCAAAGCTTAAAAAACACCCCATGCTTCGCGCTTTAAGAGTGGACAAAATGACCCTGGCGGCACTTGAGGCTACTTTAAGGCTATATTTAAGGGAAGAGCATTCAAAAATTCCCACACTTACCATGCTCATGGTAGATCCAAATGACTTAAAGATGAGGGCAGAAAATCTGGCGAATTCATTGAGGGAATTATTGATTAGCGAGAAAGGCTGGAATATCGACGTTATTGAAGTAAAAGACGTAGTCGGCGGAGGAGCGTTTCCTGACGATGAATTAAGCGGTTTTGGGGTCGCCATTGCGCCACCCGAAGAAATAGGGCCCTCGAGGTTTACGGCTTTTCTAAGACAACTGGAACCTCCCGTTATAGCCAACGTCGATCAAGAAAGAGTAATCTTTCACGTTCGAACGATGAGGCCTGGGGAGGACGACCTTTTAATTTCCAAAGCCGAAACATGGAGGAATATTTAATGGCAGACCCCAGGGAAACAACCATCGTCTTCGGGACGGCAGGCCATATAGATCACGGGAAAACGACGCTTATAAAAGCCCTCTCCGGCGTTGATTGCGACAGACTCATCGAAGAAAAAAAACGAGGCATCACCATTGAGCTCGGTTTTGCACCTCTTGAACTTCCCAGTGGCCGAATCATAAGCATCATAGACGTTCCGGGACATGAGCGTTTCATCAGGCAAATGGTTGCTGGTGCAGCCGGGATTGATGCTGTCATCTTCGTCGTTGCAGCTGACGAGGGAGTCATGCCTCAGTCAAGGGAGCACCTTGAGATTCTATCGTTGCTTGGAATTAAAGAGGGATTAGTCGCCATAACTAAGGCAGACCTGGTCGATGAGGACACGCTTGAACTCGCAAAATTAGATGTAAAGGATTTAGTTAAAGGGACGTTCCTCGAGGACAAGCCAATAATTTGCGTTTCTGCGATAACGGGCATGAATCTGGATCATTTGCTTGAAGTCATTGACGCCACAGTAGATAAACTAAGGGCTCGCGATACGGATGGCCCTTTTTTCATGCCCATTGACAGGAGCTTTCCGATAGCAGGTTTTGGTACCGTTGTTACGGGAACAGTATATAAGGGAAAAATACATGTTGACGATACGGTGGACGTATTGCCCTTGGGTAAAACCTCGAAGGTGCGTTCGATACAGGTGCACGGCAAACCTGTCAGTGAAGCTCTAGCAGGGCAAAGGTCAGCGTTAAACTTGCCTGACGTTAAATCCACGGAGCTTGAGCGTGGCGACGTGGTATGTACGAAGAACTTATTTAAAACTACGCAGTGTCTTGATGTGAAACTAATCCTTCTTTCCTCCGCACCTGAACCTTTAAAACACTGGCAACAGGTTCACTTTCATATAGGGACTTCTGAGGTAATGGCAAGAGTCGCACTCTTGAGTGATGCAAAGATAACCCCAGGGGACGATGCCTTAGCGCAAGCAGTGTTAAGCGAGCCCGTCGTTGCACTCATTGGCCAGCGTTTTGTAATCAGATCTCATGCTCCCTTGCGTACCATAGGAGGAGGCGAAGTCCTTTTCCCCTATGATAAAAAGCCAAAGGGCAGGAAGGCCAGAAACGAACTCGCAGGTTTTTTGAATAAACTTGCCAGTACATCAAGTTTGACCTCAAAAATTACAGCAATCATAGAACGTTACGGTTTGTTGCAATTTAGCGAAGCCGTAACACTAACCCAGCAAACTCCCCAACAACTGGAAGACATGTTAAAGTCAATTGCAAAAGATTCAAGCGTGATGTTCATTGAATGTGGAGATCAGCCCTTAGTGATGTCATCTGCGTATTACGAAGCTATAAAAGACAATCTTCGCAGCTTGCTGGAGCAGTTTCACAAAAAGAACCCTCATTTGGCGGGGATGAAGGCTTCAGACTTGATATCTTTTATGAAACTTCCCCTGACGAAAAAACAATCCCAGGAATTGTTGAAGATGCTCGCAAGCCATGGCGTTATCGAAGTGGATGGAGAAATAGCAAGGCTTTCTGGAACTTTTCCAGAGCTTGACGAAAGCATGTTAGAGGATATAGAAAGGTTGCTGGCTTACTGCGATGAAAGGGGCTTTCAATTTCCGTCCCTCGAAGAGGCAATGAAAGAGTTAAAATGGGACAAGGGAAAGTTAAATCGGGTTTTGGACGTCGTGAGGCAAAGCGGTCAACTTAGGGTAATAGGTGGCGAATTTTTGCTCTCACGAAACGTCGAAAATCAGGCACTGACTATATTGCGTTCGCTTTCTGAAATAACCATAGCTTCGGTGCGCGATGCTACCAACGCCAGCAGAAAATACATACTTCCGCTGCTTGAGGACTTTGACGCCCGAGGAATAACGAGGCGGGTTGGAGATAAAAGGGTTTTGCTTAAAAAATCTTAAGATACAATTTAATCTGCAAATCTCCAAAGGCTTACAGATTATCATAAACCAATGCTGCCTTTGTGGCCCCATTGCTCAAAAAGGATCGCGTGCCTCCGCCCTCGCTAATTATTTGAAACACGCGCTCCGGTTCGCAGACCTTCACGCCAAAAAGTCCATCAACACCCCTCGATCGACGAGAGGGAAGCAGCAATTTAGGCCACAGCGGGGTTGAAGGGCCTATGATGACGACGCGACCCTTGCAAAGCTCTAGCAGGTGGTCTATCGTTTTATTGATAAATGTGGTTCCCGTGATGAAAACTGCACTGCATCGAGGCAATTCCCACTCGGCAGCCCAATCGGGAAGAACGTCGCGGACGTGTTTCGCGAGGTTTCGCTCAAATATGAGAAGTCTTTTCGCCCGCTCGGCTATCTGTCGAGCCAAGGGAGCTATGTTACCCACCATACCGACGACGTCATCTTTATTTATGCCCAACAATTCTATTGGCTCGATTTCTTGAAGCGGTGCATCGCGAGAAAGCAGGGCATTTACCGTAGCAAGACCTAAGGAAGACAAAATCGGGTCGGCAGTCAACAACCCTCGTGCAAGCTCCAAAGCAGAAGATCCGGCTAGTGGATCAGACCAATTATAACCACTGCAGCGGTAGCCTTCATCTAAAACTGCAGCCAGGCCACAGCTGTCATCGGATAATATGACGCAGGCGTAACGCAAGCCAATGACGGCCTTTTTAACCTTAAGCTTTCCGAGCTCCGCTTCCAAAGAAGCAACAAGCTCATGAACGATCACATAATCTTCCCCTTTCTACCCATATCGAAACATCCGCGCCTTAAACAAGCCCGGTTAAATTCTTGCTACCTTGCAAACGTTACCAGGTGGAAAGTCTATGGTCTCTCAGCAAACCCGCTGATCTTTTTATAATATCTAGTTCGTAGCCTAGTCCACAGGAAGAATCGTTTTGACCTTAAAGCCTCGAGTGATAAAAGCAAGATAAATTACCCCTACAATTATCCAGACAATACCAACACTCTTAGCTAGTACATCAAGTCCATACCAAACAACCGCTGTTATACAAAAACCAATGATAGGCATCACTATACTTAAAGGTTTATGTTCAACTTTTACCAATCTATAAGCCAATGCGACATGCATTAGAGCAAACGATGTAAGAGCTCCAAAGTTGACAAGTGAAGAAATATCCTTGAGCGTAAGCAAGTACAATAAAGGAATTGTTATTAACGCCACTATAATCGTGGAAACGTACGGAGTCTTGCGAGTAGGGTGCAATTTCGAAAATATTCTCGGGAGGTGTCCCTGTCTACCCATAGAATACAAAACCCTGGATATCCCGGCTTGCGCAGCTATTGTATCTCCTACGCCCCATGCAAGAATAGTGCCGAGCACAATCAAAATTTGTAGCCATCGCCCCCCAGCTTCGGTTGCAATGTAGAAAAAGGCAACATCCGGATCCGCAAATTCGTAGCCAGGGTGAATAATGGCGCCTAGGTAAGTCTGTGAAACAAACATTATTCCAATGATGGGAATTACAAGAACTACAGCCTTGCTCACGACTCTCCTAGCCTCCAATGTTTCTTCGGCTAGGGTAGTCATAATATCAAAACCCAAAAAGCTTAAAACAGCAACAGATGTACCGCTTAGCACATATTTAAAATTAAAAGTTTCAGGATTATAAAATGGTCTCATAGAGAAGGATAAAGCGGGATCTGTTGTAATTTTATAAACAGCTACCACTAGGAAAACAATTAAAACAAATACTTCAAAATAAAATAATATATTAGCAGCTTTTGCCGTGAGCTCTATCCCTAAGACGTTTGTAATAGTAGCTGTGATGATAAAGAGCAAAGCCCATACCATCATGGAAATGCCCGTAAGGGCTTCCAGCCAAAGAGCAGAAACCAATATGACTAGCGCTGGAATTAAAATGTAATCCAGCAAGATCGTCCATCCTGCTATAAAACCTACGTTGGCACCAATAGTTTCTCTTACGTAGGCATACACTGAGCCAGCTTCAGGATATCGCTTCACGAATTGACCATATCCCCACGCTGTAAATACCATAGCGCAAGCTGCGATGGCGTATGAGAGAGGAACATGGCCCTTGCTAAGCACGGCAACTACACCATATATGCCCATCGGCGCTATCGGGACCATTGTTATTATGGCAAATGCAATGAGATCCCACATTTTTAGAACTCTTTTTAATTCCTGTTTCTCCGTATGATTGTTCTCTTGATTCTCTGTCATGGTTTACCACTCCTAATTTAATCCGGCACTTTTAAAAATTCATGCGGATATTGACTTAAGAAGTTCTTCGATCGATATTAAGCTTTTAGGAAGCTTCGACCTGATCGTTTTGCGGGGATCCACAAGTTGACATATCTCCAGGTCCATTGCAATGCTGGATAACATGTATGCATCATGCCAATCAAGCTTCAGAGCGTTTTGGAGGGCTCTTACGGCAACTTCCGTCGCTTCGTAAAAGGCTTTATTTACGTCTTCATCGGAAACGATAATATACAGCCAGTCCTTTGCCTCAACACAAGGCCATGGGGGCGCTAATTCGTTTAAGGATTCGAATTCAACTGTAACATACCCAGGAGTCTCGCATCCTGCAACACAAACCTCTCCATCTCCCATCACGGCGTGGAGATCTCCCAGCCCAAATAAAGCTCCATCGTAGCTAATTGGGAAATAAACAGTTACACCCTCAGTTATAACTGTGGCGTCCATGTTACCTCCATGTCTTCCAGGAGTCCCCGTTGCAGTTTTTTCCGGTGTTGCTACGCCAATCACGCCTATCATTTTTCTAAGAGGTAAGTTTAAATTCAAAAATTGAACTTCTTCTGTTTCAATATCGCATATCCTGGTCCTTGCTTCTTTGACTTTATCCCCCAGGAGACCTTCTTCCGGTATGGTAACTATTGCCCCTTGCTGTTTTAGATCTATCTTGTGGATTTTGACGGCTAAAGCATCGCCCTTTTTTGCACCCTTTATGAAGACAGGTCCTGTGGCAGGATTTATCCTTGAAAAGTCGATATCCATGATTAATTGTTCTTCGCTGGTAATTTGATTTGAAAAACAATCTTTGGTTTCAATCTTCACTAAAACATTTTGTTCTACCTCGGCAATAGGAGTTAACCCTGGATCAAAGGAAAAAAACGTTGATTCATCAGATATATTGATAAGTGGACTTTCACTTCCAGTCATTTTTAATCACTTCCTCTGATATTTGATTAGTTTATATTTAAGCAGTAATTTACTACAAATGTCAAGGCCGCTTGTTTGAATAAAATAAACGATTGCAGCAAGCGGCCTTGATCAAAAATAATTCTAGTTAAATTAAAAAAGTTAAAATTTGTGCTGGAGAGTCTGTTTAAAAGGCGGTTGAACCATCTCACCGAGGACGTTCTTTAAGAACACTGGCTTAATCGGTAGTGCAAATTTCAAGCACGACCTCATCGCCAGGTTTGGCAATGCCCCCTTTTACCACTTCGAGGAAATAACCCACCTCTGGCAGTAGACACCACCCGCGATAATCATATGAATGTGGTTCGCCTGGTTTTTTTCCTTTTTCTATGACAAGCAAAACCACATCGCTACCTATTTTAAGGCGGCTTCCTATGGGAATCTCGTCGGGCAATCCCTCTATCACGAGGTTTTCGGCCAAGGACCCTGGTGGGAAAACAAAACCTGCCTTTTCTTCGGCGCACTTTATATCCTCATACCTCAACAAGCTAACATGGCGGGTCGAAAACCCAAAATGAGAATCACCCTCTATTCCCTTTCCTTCAATGAATCGAGCCTCTGCCACAGGCCTTTTGGGCTCCTGTCTTTTATCACTTACGCAAATTGCTAGAACTTTTGCCATCTTTGGCCTCCTGACTTGTCGCTTATATTAAACCCATATTTTGCCGTTCTGTTCGTAGTCGGCATTTATTGAACCGCTAAAGAATACATCTAATATATCTTCTGTGATACCCATGTTTATCGTAAACAGCTATTTTTCGCAATCTCTATCAAACCTTTTAGATCATGTAACTCCACAGTCTTTCCCTCACTC
>NZ_CALETC010000033.1:0-23917 GCF_937920065.1 Acetomicrobium mobile | reverse complement strand
AATTAGCAGTGAGGGGTCAAATCGCTTTTTCATAATAAAGAAATGCGATCATCACTAAGAATTACATCAGTTTTAGACTGTGTCGATCCCTCGGTGTTTTTGCACTACCGGGGGTCGACAAATCATATCATCATCGTCTGCCCTCCTTTGTCTAAACCCAAAATTTGCCTTTCGAGATATTGTTGTTGCCGTAAGACGTAAAATACGACAGAGTCTTTTTCAACGTCAATTATTTTACGCAGGTCAGCCTTGAGCCTGGCAAATTGTGCTTTTGTTAGCTCACCTTCAAGCAAGGAATTTTGAACCCAATTAAGATATCTTCTTCCAACATGAAGCACCTTTGTAACACGTTCTACATTAATATCATAAGCCATGATCACAAACAACTTTACCACCTTGAGGTATAGGGCTCATAGGGGCGATCTTCCAGGAGATGTTTTTCAATTTTATATAAATCGAGCCTAATTAATCTGCGATAGGATACCTTCCGCCTTAATGTTGGATGATCTATGGTCGTCCTTAACCTCTTTTCCCATTCCTCTATATACTTTTGTCGACCAGCTTCTGAAAGATAAACTCCCTCAACACCAGAAGAGAAGTCCCTTGCCTTCAATTGATTTTTATTTATTAAAGAAAATATCAACCTATCAACAAAAATAGGTTTAAAAATTTCTGCAACATCCAAATTCAAGCTAAAACGCCTAAAGTTGGTAGCGTGCAAAAACCCGATTCTTGGATCGAGGTGTGTTCTGTAAATTTCGCTTAAAACCGTGACGTAAAGCAAGGAGTTTCCAAAGCTGATTAACGCGTTCAGACGATTTTGCGGCGGCCTCCGCGTTCTTTTTGCAAACGCAAAATCCTCATTATCGATAATGGCATCGAAGGCACTGTAATAAGTTTCACGGGCATTGCCCTCGATTGCCATTAACGCTTCGGGTGAACTTTGTAACTCAACGGCAGCAACATATTGATCTAGCTTATCTAAAGCACTAGAAAGGTCTTCAACGCCTCTTCTTGCATAATATTCTAAGACTTTTTTCATATTGTTAATTGCACCTGAGACGAATCGCCTTGCCAAGTCCATTCTTTTTTGTGAATCTAAATAATGTTCTGATTGCTTTAAAATTAAGCAACCTGAATTATAGTATTCTCGCGGATAAAATGAACCAACATAATAACCGTAATGGTTAAAAAAATGCATCGTAATCTCGTTTTGTGTTAAAAACTCAAGAAATCGTTTATTAAAGCTCAGTTCGCCAAATATCTGTATATCAGCTATCGTTTCTACAGGCATGTAGCGTTTTTTGCCGTCGCCATCCTTGAAAACCAACGTGTTTTGCTGTCTTTCGAGGGTTCCGCTTGAAAGTATGTACATCGTCTGTCTCATATTTCTTCTACCCCCAACAGAACTCCGCATAAGCGCAAGAGCGGCATATACCAGACCACTCAACAACAGGCGGGCTAGGAAGTCCTATTAGTTGTGTTATATGTTGTAATGCTGCCTCAACTTCCATTTCTTTTTCCTTGGTCAGTATCACGTCTTCTTTCCTTTTCTGTCGTGGAAAACGCAATTCACCGATAAGCCCATCAAACCCTTTGCGCTTCAGGTAGTAAAGATAATACAACACTTGCAATCTTGAAGCTTCTATCATTTTATTAGAATACTTTACTTCGAGAACTTTGCCACTCTCTTCCAAAATATCAACTTTAATTAAAGAATCGATCAACACCTCATGTTTCTTTAAACGCGGGTAACTTGTCTCGTGAAGGAGAGCTCCTAAGGCGACCTTGTCGCTTGACTTTTCCATTTCTAAGTGGCGTGAGTAAAGCCAAAGCTTTCTATGGCACACCTCGTAATAGTAAACTTGGGTGCCTGTGTAGAAAAGTTTTTCTCCGGTATAAATATTACCTTCATAATTTTGATATGATTCGTTATGCTGTTTCATCATTATATCATTATATTGCTGAAATCCTGGTCTTTATGTGTATCATCTTGATCTTCCTCTAAATAAGGTGGCAGTAATCCAATCTCATTGTCATATCTAAGGTTTGTAATAAGGTATCGGATGTCCTTATATAAGGGAAATCGTTCAGGAAACCGATGAATCCACCAAATCGGTATAGGCGTCAGATATTCTACTATGCGCCATGTTTCACCTCTTTCGTAAAGGCCGTAAACATCTTGTAAAAATGTTTCGGGTATTACGTCAATGGAGATCTGACCCCGACGAGTAGTAAATTTACTGCGCATATTTTCGTCCGACAAATCTATCGTATAGCAACCTAATACATTTTGAATTTCTTCTAATGTTTGAGCTCCTTCGCTAAATTCCTTGTTCCAGCTATCCAGAGCCATGATATGTGTATAAAGCCGATCAGTAGCACTAGCTAAATCGTAATCTGTCGGTAGTTCAGGCAATTCTCTTAAAATTTCAAGGCTATAGTCCAGTATCTCTTTTCCGTAAACGTGCCCAGAATTTTCGGAGTATCTAGAACATATGATGACAGGAACTGGTGGTTGATCGTCAAATCGGTTAACCCGACCCATACGTTGAACTAGAGCATCAATCGGGGCTATTTCGGTCAAAAGAACGTCATATGATATATCCAGGCTAACTTCAACTATTTGAGTAGCGATAAAAATAGTGCCTGGTTTGGGATCTTTTACTTTTTGTTCTTTTTCTTGTCTGTCCCTAAAGGCGAAACGAGCATGCAGTAAATGGCATTTATCCCATTTTAACTCGTTCTTCAATGTTTGATAAAGCATTTGGGCTTCGCGAATAGTATTAGCCACTATGAGTACCCTTTTGCCGCTAATTGCAAAAGACAAAGCTCTTTCTAAAACATTTTGCAGCAAATCATCTTCAAGGTGTAGTCGATGACGAGTTCGTCGCCATAGGTTGTGTTCGGCTTCTATCAGCGTTCCTTTAGGAAATAACTTCAATAACGACGGCGGAAGCGTAGCGCTGGCTATCGCAAAGTAAGCGGGTGGATCTGTCTCAAGCGCTTTCAAAAGAAGCCCTAACGTATAAGGTTCATAGGCATGAATTTCATCTAGTACTATTTTGGATTGCTTGGTAAGACATCTACGCTCTTCCCAGTGACGCCCGTTAAGATGTGAGATTAAATATTGGTCTAAGGTGGCCACTGTGATTGGTTTTGCAAAAACAGATCCAAATAGCCGCTCCTCCAAAATGTCTTCTTCGGATTCCATATGTAGCATATAGCTTGCTCGTCCATGAGCCAAAGACACATTGCCATCACCATAAATTTCTCGTAATCGTTCCCACATGGCGTTAACGGTTGCTTGGGTAGGAAGCAGGTATATTAAGCGATCCGCGTCATTTGCCCATAGCAAAAGTGCTTCAGTTTTACCTGTACCCGTGGGCGCTCGAAGTTGAATATTCTCATCACAGCTACCTTCTGCTTGTCGTTGGAAGTTTCTTAATGGAAATTTACTTGTATGGGATTTGATTATCTTTCCACCACTATTTAAAAACAATATAGAAGCATCATTCTTACCTGCCGAGGCTAACCAGTCCGAGAGATGTAATACTGTTTTAACTTGAGTGAATTCATTGACGGGAAGAGATTGCAGGAGGCCTCGTATGCTATATTTCAACTCTCCATAATTAATTACGGTATCAAGGATAATAGCAGGTGAACTATCTTTTCCAAGCAAAGGTTGTGCAGATTGCAAAAATTGTTCTACGCCTGGTAGCCCCTTTATTTCATAAGATTCAAGTAAATTCCATAGATCTCCTAAAATCTCTTTTAGTTTAGGATGATACCTTGGAGCTTCAAAGCCTTTGTAAAGCTCAACTCCTAAAGGAGAATGATGAGTTAATACGGATGCCGTTGCCGTTAACTCACAACTGTCCCAATTGTAATAATCGTTTATCATGCCTTCGGCTGCTAATATGAGCGGAAAAGAAGCCAGAGCATGGGGATAGGCTCGTCCTTTTCTACGTCGTATGTATTCCTGAAAGTCTATTGTTGCCTTTCCTATGTCGTGTAACGCGCAAGCAAGTAAAGCTTTCATGCGTAAACGACTATTTAGCTTCATACGGTTAGCAAGGTCATTGCCTAAATGCATTACATCTGCTGAATGCCTTAAAAGAGTCACGTCAGGTTTAGCTAACAGTTCATCCATACGAAGTTTCTCCCTTGATATTTTAGGGCTTGTAGTCCCGATATTTCCATTTTTAATTGAAAAGGCAAAAAACTTAAAGTGGCATAATTTTGTGGATGGCGTAACCTTTTATTATCAACACTAAAATTCAAAGGAAGTTCTTCGATTATGGGTGGTTCAAATTGTATCCCTGGTTCAAGCATCGGATGAATATGCATTTTTCTTACATCACCCGCTATTACCGTACCGTAAAATGTAGGTTCACCCGGAGAGGCTTCGTCTATTGTTATATCTTCTACTAATATCAACTCGTCTTCTCGCCCAAGCGATAAGGGATAAGCAGGGTTTTGAAAAGCTTGATTTAAGCTTGTAAGTAGCTGTTCATCAGCACTATAGATGATTGTGTAAGATACGTTGAACAAAAGCTCACGCACGTAAGGAGAACGTTCCATTTTTCCATTTTTAATTTTCAACAATGTCCACATATCGCTAGCACGGCCCGGTTCTTGATCCATCCAGACTGAAAGTTTTACATCATCCAAGAGACTATCTTTTGTCCAAAGCTCACGATCTGGCAGTCCCAACGCAGAACCAGCAAGGCCGATGAGAGTAGTAGGAGGAGGTAGGGGCAGCGTGCGTTGATAGTTGTGATCTAGGGGTCGCCGGAAAGAAACCACTGGCGACTGAACTTTCAAGCAAAGTATCATTTCCACAAGTCTTCCACCTCTATTTTGGCCTTTTGAATGGCCTCGTGTACAGGCACCACTTCTCCGTAATTTTTAAGGCGGTCGCTGATTTCGTGTTCATTATCAAAAACACCCGGTTCTAATCCAAATATTGTGCTCTTGCGATACGTTTTGAACTTATCTAGGGCATTTAAAAGGGGCTCTAGTTCCAGCACGTATTTGTTATTTTCATATTTGGCACTTAAGGCTTCAAGGAAAACTGGATGTTTGACGTTAAGCTTGCTATAGGCAATAAATTTTGGCGAAAGATCCGTAAGCATCCTGGCAGTTCGTCCTCCACCCCATAATATATTCAGGGCCTCCAATAAATCCTGTAACCTTTTTCTGCGGTCAGGAATAGGAAGTTCTTTTTGTTCTTTCTCTTTGATCTCTAAAGTAGGGAATACACCTATTCTGTCGAGCTCAACCAAAATCGTTCCTTTAAATAGATTTGCATATAATTCCGTTTCAAATATATTGCCTCCCGTCGACATTGCTTGCCCAAAACGCTCAAACGACCTGGTTCCAAGATCACGATCACCCTGAAAAGGAAATAACCCCACTGCCACAGATACTCTTACAGGTGAAGTGCGGCGATATCCTGCCGGATCAAGATACCCAAACAAGTCTTCGTCTACGTAATCCCAAGGTTTAATAGGTGGAGTTACTTGCTGTCCACTAACCTCGGCAAAGGGCTCTGATAGGGTATGCCCCAGCTCTGCTAGTCTATCTCTCAACATTCGGCGAATGGCTTGCCCGGAAATATAGGGTATTGTGCTACCATCAGGAAGGGTTACTTTTTTAGTGACCATAACGTTACCCTCTGTATATGATGCATTCACGTTTGCTGCTGAAACTTTGATTAAATAACCAATAGCAATCGCCTTGCACATGCTTATTCCTCCTTTTCTAAAGTTGCAGAATCTTTATCTTTTCTCGCATATTCTCTCAAATAGCTATTCATGGCATAAATTGCAAGTAAGGTTTTGACTCTTACCCAAGGCACACCGAAGATACGTTCTCCCTTTTCAATGCGAAGTAGAGCTTCCGGAATGGTCATTTCCAAGCGAAATTGTGCGTCATTTAATACACGATAAAATTCTTCTGGTTTTTTAGCGTTACGCAAAGCATAAAGCAGGCCCATTTCACCATCTTCTTTCGCTGCCCTTCCTAGTGTGTAACCGAAACCAGCAAGGATTCGTTGAAACTTCTCATCCATATTAAGCACCTCCTTGAGGTAGATATTAAACATATCTAAAGTCCCCATTACCAAAGGTTTTGGGGGTTTTTCTTTAGCACGAACGTCAAAAATGAATGTTTCCATAATTGGAAATGGATCTGCGAAATCAAGTATTGCCCGAGCAACCTTATCACGCCATAGTGTTTCGTCTTTATTCCCTTGTCGAGACATGAACTGTCGGAGTACCAATGCTATTTGTCGAGGTGGATTATCTAATTCTCTTCGCTCAAACTCATTTACCCATTTTTCATAGAGCTTATAAAGAGAATGAAGTTTTGTAATTTCTTTTACAGACTTCATTGAAAATGCCTGGCCCATTATGCCGGTAACTGCATAAAGAGTAATAAATGAGGGTAGAGAGGAAGGCACTGAACCTACTCTAAACAAGGAGGCCAAGCATTTGCTTGTTTCTTCGGGAATATCTTTTGGATTTGAGATGTATGAAAAAAGCGACAGTAACAACCCGAGGGTTGTTTCATGAATATATGATCCCCAGAAAGGTAAACGAGGGGTATTTCCACCTTTTTCGCCTTCTGCTCTTAAAGGCAAAAATACCTCACGATGAAGTCTCTCCATTGTGCTAAGATCAGAGTGGAAGACAAAAAAGTGAAGCACCTTTCCTTGAGCCTTCCAAAGCCATCCTATATAACCTGCCAGCCCGGCCAATGCACAACGAGCACAAAGCTTAAAACCTCGTTTTGAACCTGAATAGAAGTTCCCAAACTTTGATGGTTCTACCATAAAAGGGAACATCCACATTTTTGCATCTGTAAGAGGTGCCTCTATGCCACAAAGGTTACAGATGCCATGTCTTTTGCTCAATTTTAATTTGAGGTCAAATATGGGCGGTTGTGTTGAATATTCCTCGCCGTCGATCTTGACCTTTGTTCCAGCTTTGCCAGATACCTTTATAAATTGATTTGTAGGATATTTCCAGTTGACTTTTTCGTACTCTACAAGTTCCTCTTTCTTCTTGTCAAAATATTTGCCTTTATTGCCAGTTTTTTGCACTATTTTTTCTGTAAGTTTTTCTAAAATATAATCCGAATCATAATTGCCCTCTCCAAATTCGCAATACAAGGTAACTAAACCATTATCCATCCAAAAATTACCCGTAGGACTAGATAAATCGATAGACACGCTATAACCCATTATATCCACCCACTTTGATCAGGACACTTAATTTTTAATATTTTAGGTTTCCTGAAAATATTCCATTTGAATCAAACTACTTTAACCATCCCAAACCCCTGACTGTTCTTTGCCCCTAAACCGGCATCATAGGCAAGATAGAAAAATTCTTCTGGAAGGTCCAATTCGTAAATGCCTGTCCAACCCTTGATTACGGTGTCGCGATATTTCATTATCCTGAGGTCTTGTTTGCCAACCTTAATTGGCCTTATCCTTGATCCTGCTAAATACGCTGGATCATTGGGTCCCAAACCCAACGCCTGGCTTTTCCTCCATAAGTTTGCGAAAATTTGAATTTCCCAATCGCGCTCTGCGGGGCTGTAGTAATAGGTTTTCTTCCGACCACTACCTGTAGTTAACGTGCTGTAAATGGTTATCGGAGAAAGCGTTTTTACCTTTATTGGCCGGGTGAAGTTCGGCCTTTCTTCGACATCTATTCGAACTAGCTCGCATTCTTGTGACCCTAACTGTATTTTGCCTTTAATTAAGAGGTGTTTCACAAAGGATTCAAGTATATCTTCGTGAATAGAACTTACATGTACTTTAAGTGGGCCGGTAAATTCAATGGTTTCCCTGCCAATCAAATACCTTCCATATAAGCGGCTAAAGGTAAAAAAGCGAAATTGTCTTTTTCCAAAAGCTAATCCTTCATTATGCAAGCGGTCTGAGACAAGACCATCCAAGTTGTTATAGATCAAGCCCTGGATCAGGCTATTATAGTGAATGGGAAGGGTTAATTTTTCCGACTGTGGGGAAAATTCAATCGTTATTCTCATAAATTCCCTTTTCACCTCCTGCTTTGAAGATGTCAATTTATGGTGATCCGCTTTGTAATTTAGCTTCTTGGCTTGATATCTTTTCGCTTAACTTTGCTTGAAAAACAAAAATAAGAAAACGGCTCATCTGCTTTAAATATGATCACACAGCCTAAATTGAGATGGGGCACAACAAGGAATATCACGAAATGACATGGACGACAACGAAGAGACTATTTATCAATTTGACTAAAATTTGGGTTCGACTTGTAGTTATTTATATCATGCGTTTAATGAAAAATCAATAGCCTTTAATTTTTTAGCTAAGATTATGCATTATATAATATGAAGTTTAACTTCCTAAAATATTGGCTAAATTTGCCTGAATTAACAATCATATGTTCGAGCAGGTAGATAGATGTGAAGGCTGTCCCAGCTGCTGTCATGAATAACATACAAGCTATAAATTAAAGAGGGAGGAAATCCATCCTCCCTCTTTAATTCTTATTTTTCAGATTATTGCGCCTCGCCACAAGTTTACCGCAGCTGCTGGATCGGACAAAGAACAGTAAAGCTGCTTTTACTCCCACTCTATCGTCGCGGGTGGCTTGCTAGTCACGTCCAAAACCACCCTGCTGATGTCTGTAACTTCATTGCATATGCGATGCGCAATTTTGTCAAGCAATTCACGGCTCAGGTAAACCCAATCGGCCGTCATACCGTCTAAAGATTCGACTGCTCTAAGCGCTATGGTATACCCATAAGTGCGCTCATCTTCTATCACGCCAACACTTCTAACGGGGAGAAGGACACAGAAAGCCTGCCATACTTTGTCGTAAAACCCGGATGAATCCAATTCATCCATAAATATAGCATCAGCTTGTCTGAGCAATTCCAGTTTTTCCGGCGTCACCTCGCCTAAGCATCTAACAGAAAGTCCCGGACCGGGAAAGGGGTGCCGACGCAATATCGAATGTGGGATCCCCAAAATAGCACCTATAGCCCGGACTTCGTCTTTAAAAAGATCTTTTAACGGTTCCAGCAGCTGTAATTTCATTTCTTCGGGCAATCCACCCACGTTATGATGGGTCTTTATAATAGATGCCCCCCTGCTTTCTTGTCCGCTTTCAATTACATCTGGATAAAGTGTGCCTTGGAGCAACCATTTTGCGTCGCCCACCTTTTCGGCCTCACGCTCAAAGACGTCTATGAACGTTTTGCCCACCGCTTTCCGCTTCTCTTCGGGATCTGTAATCCCCTTTAAAGCCTGGAGAAATTCATTTGAAGCATCGACGTAGCGAACGTCTAGGTTCAATTTTTGGCGATAGACGGAAAGAACGTTTTCAGCCTCGTTAAGGCGCAAAAGGCCATTATCCACGAAGACACAATGAAGTTTATCCCCTATCGCCTTTCTAGTAAGCACAGCAGCCACAGTAGAATCGACTCCACCGGATAAGGCGCAAATTACCTTGTCGTTTCCGACTATTTGTGCAACTTCTTTTATCTTCTCCTCCACCCAATCCTCCAGATTCCAAGAAGGTTCGCAGCTACATATGTCAAATAAGAAGTTCCTTAAAATTTCAAGACCATGTTCGGTGTGAGCTACCTCGGGATGAAATTGAAGGCCCCAAATCCGATCATCAAGAGTGGCCATCGCGGCTATGGACCCATCTTCACTTTTCGCTAAGGATCGCACGTTAGGTGGAAGCTGGGCGACAGAATACCCACGGCTCATCCAGGCGCAAAAACGCTTAGGTAGCCCCTTTAAAAGCTTGGCATTCTCGTCCTCGATCTCCACTTGAATACGTCTATATTCGGCTGACCCAGTTTTGGCTATTTTGCCACCCAAGATATGGCACAACAATTGCATCCCATAGCATATACCAAGAATGGGAATGCCAATTTCTAAGATCTCGCTTGATACCGTAGGGGCTTCTGAAAGTGGCACATTTCTTGAACTTCCCGAAATAACAATTCCCTTCGGGCTTTTTGAGCGTATCTCTTCTACAGAAGCATCCCAAGGAAGAATCTCGCTATATACGCGAAGTTCCCTAATTCTTCTTGCTATGAGCTGTGTATACTGAGAGCCGCAATCTAAGATAATTATGACGTCCTTGGCTTTCAAAGATTACACCTCCAAGTCATGCTCAAAAACTTATATCCGCAGGGAGACAAAAAAGGTCCGCCCATCGCGCCAGACCAGAAGGACAACCACTTCCGCACTTTGGCTTAAAGCGCGTTTTAAATCTTCTGCACTATTAACGGGCACACCATTCGCTTCAAGGATTAAATCGCCCTCCCGAAGACCCACTTTATGAGCAGCAGAACCCACCTTTACCTCGGTAACCACAAGGCCTTGATCTTTTTGGATTCCAAATCTTTCTTTTAATGTAGGAGTAATAGGGGAAACTTCAATGCCCAGAGTATCTAAATCCGACGACTTTACATTGGAGGTCTCTGTTTGTCCGGGGATTTCTTCTAAAGTAACAGTGACGGTTTTGCTGCCACTCCGATTTACAACTTCTATTTTTAACTTGTCTCCAACCATATGTTTTCGCACTTGAAATACCAAATCTTGCGGATCTTTAATCTGAATGCCATCGATTTTAGTTATGACGTCTCCTCGTTTTATGCCGGCCTTTTCTGCAGGAGAATTGGGCATCACATCTGCAACTACCGCTCCTTCTTTGATCTTCAAATTGTAAGCTTGTATGAAATCCCTTGTAAGCGGTTGAACATAAACGCCAAGCCACCCTCTGCGCACTTTGCCATATGTCAACAGATCATCTATAACATTTTTAGCCATGTTAACTGGTATGGCGAAACCTATTCCTTGTGCGTAAGGTATGATAGCCGTATTAATTCCCACCACCTTGCCATCCAAGTCCAATAGCGGGCCGCCGCTGTTGCCCGGGTTTATGGCCGCATCGGTTTGCAAAAAACCGTCAAAGCTGAGATTCCCGGCGCGAACGGAACGATTTTTAGCCGAGATGACGCCAACAGTTACCGTATGTTCTAGGCCGAATGGATTTCCTATAGCAACGACCCATTCGCCAACTTGGACTGCATCAGAATCACCCATAGAAAGCACAGGCAGGTTGGTTGCAGTAACCTTTATCACCGCTAGATCGAAGGTCGGATCTTTCCCTACAATCTTCGCGTCAAGCTGTCTGCCATCGGCCAAGGTGACGATAATTTTATCAGCACTCTCTACAACGTGATTGTTAGTTAATATATAACCATCCTTGGAAACGATAAACCCCGAACCCTTGCCCCTCATTGGAATAACTTGAGTAAATCGTCGCCACTCTTCTCCGAAAAATTGCCTGAAAAGGGGGTCATCGATAAAGGGAATTAGAGGTTGTTGCACTAACGTTTCAGTGTCAATGTTAACCACCGCAGGAGACGCGTCCTGGGCTATTTTGGCTATGGGATTCCCAGTAACGGGATCGCTAGGTTTTGCCAGCGTTTCAAGCGGCATACTGATAATAACTATCCCTGCTAAAAGCAACATTAACACTTTGGAATATCTTTTAAACAACTTCACCACCTCCGAAATCTTCGACACCTAAGAAAGCATATATATCCTCAAGGGATACACACATCGTGAATTATACCTAAGACATTCATCGGTACTGCGCAGACGCCTTCTTCCAAAATTCTACCATGACGAGGACATGGCTACATCCAAAAAAAGAAAAAATCTACGACTACGGATTTAAATTGTATGATAAAAGCCATAACTTGATATAATTTAATTGTCTAACGATTGCGGCTGGTGTTATAAATTTTTAACTTTGTCAACCCATCTCAGATATAACAGTAGCTCAAGGAGTGAAATAATGACCAACAATAGCGAATATACTTGGTGTTGGCTCTAAAAGCCTACTCTAGGGTGAAATCATGAACAAACTTGTAATAAACTACGGTATAAATCCTAAAGAAATGACAAAAGAAGCCTTAGAAGCTTTGTCGGATCCACGTCAAGTTAGGGGCAAAACCAAAATTGGGATAAAACCGAACTTGATAAAGGATGTCCCTTCAGAGTCCGGAGCAACTACCTCACCTGAAATAGTTGCTGGCATAATAGAATACCTCCTAGATTATGGTTGTCAAAATATAGTGGTGCTAGAAAGCAGTTCCATTGGGCACGATACCGATCGCGCTTTTTACGCCTGTGGATATAAGGACTTGGAATCAAAATATGCTGTTAAGTTATTAAATCTTAAAGACGATAAAGTTACTGAAGTAAGGGCTGCCGGCATGAAATTGACGATATGCAAAAGCGTTCTCGATCTGGATTATCTTATAAACGTACCTGTGCTTAAGGCTCATTGCCAGACCAAATTAACCTGTGCCCTTAAAAACTTAAAGGGCTGCATCCCCGACAGCGAGAAAAGACGTTTTCACTCCCAAGGGCTTCACCGCCCTATAGCTGCTTTAAACGTAGCTATAAAGACGGACTTAGTGGTAGTTGACGGCATGTGCGGTGACCTTACCTTCGAAGAAGGCGGCAACCCAGTGCCAATGAATCGAATCATAGTCGGCTATGATCCTGTGCTCATCGATGCCTATGGGGCTGAACTTATCGGTTTAAATCCTCACTCAATCAAATACATAACTTTGGCTGAGGAATATGGAGTCGGGTCAACGGATGTGGATAAGGCAGAAATAATAGAACTGGGACACCGCCAGGCAGGACAACCAATTTTAGCCTCCCCTTTGGCCCACCGGCTATCTAGTTACATTGACGCGCGATCCGCTTGCTCTGTTTGTTATGGCAGCCTCATCCACGCCCTTGCCAGGTTGCAGGATGAAGGTCTTTTAAAAGCCCTCTCCAAGAAAAATCTAAAAATTAAGATTGGCCAAGGATTTCGAAACAAAAAAGAAGAAGGGATTGGCGTCGGAAATTGCACTGCCGGCATAAGGCATAACTTGCCTGGGTGCCCGCCAAAAGCAAAAGATATCGTCGAGTACATTAGAAATGAACTTTGCAAAATAAATATAAATTGAGGAGGTAAACAAAATGCGCTTGCCAGAGCCATACAGAATTAAGGTTGTGGAACCCATTCGTTTGCTACCCAGAGAGGAAAGGGAAAAAAGACTCGAAGCAGCTGGATTAAATGTGTTTGCCCTGAAAGCAGAAGACGTGTTCATCGATCTTCTCACTGACAGCGGTACAAATGCCATGAGCGACAATCAATGGTCTGGAATCATGATTGGTGATGAGTCCTACGCCGGTTCCAGAAGCTTTTATCACCTTGAAGCAGCAGTCAAGGAAGTATTCGAATATAACTACGTCGTGCCAACTCATCAGGGTCGCGGCGCGGAAAACACACTTTTTAGCATACTGATAAAACCGGGCCAATACGTAATGGGCAACATGCATTTCGATACCACTGAAGCTCATATCCGTTTAAAGAAAGGAATACCAGTAAATCTCGTTGTGGACGATGCCTTCGATACCTCAAAATATCATCCCTTCAAGGGAAATGTTGACCTTGGCAAACTTGAGCGTTTCATTGCAGAAAAGAAACCGGAAAATATAGCATTCATGCTCATCACGATCACTTGTAATAGTGCTGGTGGGCAACCTGTATCCATGGAAAACATCCGAGAGGTTTCAAGGATATGCAGAAAGAACAATATCCCGGTTTACATCGACGCGGCCCGTTTTGCTGAAAACGCATATTTTATCAAAGCTCGCGAGAAGGACTACGCCGACAAGACAATTGCAGAAATAGTCAAAGAAATGTTCAGTTACGCCGATGGGTTCACGATGAGCGCAAAAAAAGACGCCTTAGTAAACATCGGAGGCATGATAGGAATTAAAGATGACGAAAGCCTCTATAACCGCGCAAGGGAAGTAAACATCACTTACGAAGGTTTCCCAACATATGGCGGACTGGCAGGACGAGATCTGGAAGCTGTAGCCAGAGGGTTAAAAGAAGTTTTAGATGTGGATTATTTAAGGGCTAGGATCGGTCAAGTGGAATACTTAGGTAAGCTACTCTCAGACGCAGGTATACCAATTCAAACCCCGGTGGGAGGACATGCTGTTTTCGTCGACGCAGGCAAATTTCTCCCCCACATAGAGGCCGAGGAATTTCCGGGAGAAGCTTTGGCAGTAGAGCTTTACCTCGAATCCGGCGTACGAGCTGTAGAGGTAGGCACTTGCATGATGGGAAGGGACGCTGAGGGGAAAAACATAATAGCACCCATGGAACTCTTGAGGCTAACCATCCCCAGAAGGGTCTATACGGATAACCATATGGGCTATGTAGCAAAGTCACTGATAGACATCTATGGCAAGCGTGAAACTGTTCGGGGGTTAAAATTTACCTATGAACCTCCAATACTCAGGCACTTTTTAGCCAGATTCGAGCGGGTTTAGACTATTTAAGCAATGCTCAATTAATGACGCCGATGAACGAGATGACACTACATGCTGTTTCTTAGCGAAAAGTCCATCGCGGAAAGATAGTACGCGATGGACTTTTAACTTTGCCAAAAGGATCGTTGACATATATTCAATTAACTTGTAAACTTTTTTTGTTAATTTTAAACAAAAATATCTTATTTATCAGGAAAGGTGACAAGGGATGACTAAAGAAGAGCTTGAATCGCTTTTACGAGACAAGATACCTGCATTACCCAAAAAAGCTAGAAAAGTAGCTGAATATTTATTGTCTAACATGAGAGAAGCAGCCTTTCGCTCCATTGGGGAAGTAGCCGACGAATTAAACGTATCGAAAGCTCAGCTAGTTCGAGTTTCCAGGATACTAGGTTTTAAAGGATATGCCGATTTAAAATCAGCTCTTCAAAAGGTCATTTTAGAACAGATAGATCCCGTTACAATGCTGGTCAAGGCAAAGGAGCGCGGTGAAGGCCTGGCACCAAGTATTTTAGAGGCGGAACACGCAAATTTGGATAGTACGTGGAGAATGGCTGACAAAGAAAAAATTGACGCCTTTGTCGAACTGGTCAAAGAAGCAAATAACATCTACTGCATGGGCTGGGGAATTTCTTCTCTCGTTGCGGAAACTTTTTACATGCGCTTCAGGGTAATGGGCCTTCCGGGACATATGATTAAACGAGGATCATTAGCCATGATGGAGCAAGTGCGGGGCGTAAAACAGGGCGATATGGTCATAGTTTGCGAACTGCCGAGTTATGTTGTAGAGGTTACAGAAGCAGTTACAAAATGCGCCTCACAGAAAGCAAAGATCATGACAATTACTGACACCGCAGCCGCTCCTGTTTGCTCCGTGGCAACACTTCAGTTTTACGTCAGCGCTCTAAGTCCAACTTTCGGAAGCAGCATCATAGGGCCCTTATTTTTGGCACATCTTTTAACTTCCATACTTTCCGTGGAGCTTGGAGAGGCTGCTCGAAGCGCTCTCGAAGAACAACTAAAGTTCCTGCACGACGAAAGGATCTTTCACCCTGTATTTGGCCTTAGATATTAAAACTGGGATGCAACTATTAAAAGCCGTTCAACTTCAAGAGTTACTGATTGCAAGCCTCTCCTCCCTACTTAGCCTTAAAACATTAAATCTCGTAGCTTTGTCCGATCTCTAAAATTATTACCTCGGCCAGGGAGCCTACTTTCGATTGAAACTCATGGGGGTCTGCCTTTATTACAGGGAAGGTATCGTAGTGCATTGGAATTACCTTCTTTGGCTTTATGAATTCTACCGCTCTTACGGCGTCGTCAATGTCCATTACGTAGTTTCCGCCTATGGGCAACATGGCAAGATCTACTTGTTCTTGCTCGAGCAGCTTCATTTCCATGGTAAGACCCGTGTCGCCAGCATGATACAACTTTTTGCCTTCCACCTCAATTAAAAACCCGCATGGCGTTCCGCCGCACAACGTCTGATCTCCTTCGGTAATGCCAGAGCCATGCCATGCCGGAGTAAGCTTAACTCTCCCAAAGGGGAAAGCGTATCTGCCGCCCACATGCATGCTATGACATTTAAGGCCCTTTGACGTCAAATAGGCGGAGATCTCGGCATTAGCTATTACCGTTGCGTTAGTATTTTTAGCTATTTGAAGGGTGTCACCCAAGTGATCGTCATGCCCATGGGTAATAAAGATATAATCTAGTTCTTTCACATCCGATGGTTTCCATGCACTAGAAGGATTGCCTGACAAAAAAGGATCAATCAGGGCTTTAATTCCTTTTCCCTCAATGTAAAAGGCCGCATGCCCAAGATATGTCACCTTAGCCATCTATCATCGCCTCCCTCTCGTAAAAAATCTTATAAATCTTTGGAAAACCTAAAAAAGCCCAGGTAAGGCCACATTTATATTATACTCAACTCAACAAACACCTACACTAGCCGATTGAACCTTGTCCAGCTGCTGGGATACTTGTTTATCTTTTTAAACATATCATTTAACAGTGAAGTCCCGGGATGACCTTTTATATGGCCGCTTCTAATAGCCCTAAGATATCTTCGTGTGGCGTCAAATACGCGATCCACAGAGTGCGTCATCTTGCCACCACGCTCCCACAACCAAAACCCCACGCCCCATTTTGGGATCTCTTCTGGTGAAGTGGGGCCGAAAAGGCCAATTACAGGTACTCCTCCACCAAGCGCTATATGCAACCCAAGCGTATCTACGCTTATAAGCAAATCGAGGTTGTATATCCAATCAACATAACTTTGCATGTCTCCGCCTGGTTGCCATGTCACCTTGCAGCCCAATGCATTCAACTTCTTGGACAAGCCCCACCAGCGCTCCATAGGCCAACCTTTTTGTGGCCATTTAATACCCACTCTTGGATTCAATCCAACTAAGGGCGTCTTGCGAGTTTCACCCACTTGTACGCGGAGATAAGACCAATAAGGCTCACCCCTCCAAGTCATGCCGCACAACTTATAAAGCCAATGCGGATGCGAATACCTGCTACTGCCTTGGCCAGAGGAAATGACATCTTCCAATTCCGGAAATCTAGGCACGGTTCGCCAACAATGACCATCTAAATAAAAACCCCTAGTCTTTGTCTCCCATTTTTTCGGAATGGCAACTTCCGTTCTTTCAAGATAAAATACCTCATCCGGCTCTTCAACCTCGTCGAACGAGTCCACAAAGCGCAAGTTTTGCCTCGGTGGAAAAAGTGCTCGTAATTTTTTAGGAACACCATACCAATATACTTCATTATCACGAGGCAATAAACGAGATAGCAACACGCCACTTCTAAACACCTCACCATCAGAGATGCCCTCCAAGTGAGAGTCCCGCAGCAATTCCGTATCGCCAGTCTTGACAATTAGGTAGCGCATTTTGCTTTCACCTTTATCCGCGACGAACTATAATGTCCCGATTCATCGTACTCAATTCCCAAAAGTTGCATTGTAAGATCGTAATTTGATATATTTGCTTGTATTAAATTATCCTTGTTTTTTTCGTACCAAGCTTGCATGAATTTCGACTCCTTCCATCCTTCGACGAATAAAAAACCATTCAGCGCAACGTCCCCTTCGAGATCATATAACCAATCCTCACGCGTCTGTTCAACAACCAGGCCACGTCCCTTCAGATGCTTTAATGTCAACTTTGCTCCTCCTCGTCCTCTGTTGCTATTACCTTAATGTGTAGTTCCTCCAACTGACTTTCGTCGACGTATGAAGGAGCACCTGAAAGCAAACACTGCGCCTTTTGGGTCTTGGGAAAAGCTATGACATCACGAATTGATTTAACTCCGGCTAGCAGCATCACCAGCCTGTCGAACCCAAGAGCTATCCCCCCATGGGGAGGCGTCCCGTAAGAAAGCGCTGTAAGCAAAAACCCGAAACGATCCAAAGCTTCCTCTTTGTTTAAACCCAGGACTTTAAACACACTTTCCTGCACTTTGGGATCGTGAATTCTAATGGAGCCTCCTCCTATCTCGTTCCCATTTAATACTATATCATAAGCGCGGGCCCTCACATTCCAGGGGTCGCTTTCAAGTAAATGCAAGTCTTCGTTTTTGGGCGAAGTAAAGGGATGATGAACAGAAACATAACGGTTTTCCGCTTCGCTCCACTCAAATAAAGGAAAATCCACTACCCACAAAAAGGCCAGCTTATCTTTATCGACAAGATCATGTTTTCTTGCAACTTCCAATCTGAGTTGACCCATGACCTCGCACACTTTGCTTTTGTCCTCGTCAGCCATGACAAAAAGGGCTTCTCCTTGAGATAATTTTGATCGATCTATTAATAACCTTGTGCCCTCTTCATCTAAAAACTTGACCATAGAACCTTTTAACTTATCACCCCACTGAAAACAGGCCAAACCTTTAGCTCCAAGCTCTTTGGCCATAGCTTCAACAGTACTCACTTCCTGCCTGGATAAAGATGCACCATCGGGTAATACAAATCCCTTAATAGCTCCATTTTTTCCTACTTCAAAGGCTCTAATTCCCCTGCCATCGAAGACGTCTTTTAAGTCAACAAGCTCAAAGGGTATCCTTAAATCTGGCTTATCGGAACCGAAGCGTTCCATTGCATCGGCGTAAGATAAACGCATAAAGGGCGTCTGAATCTGCACTCCTAACGTCTCGCTAAAGAGCCCTTTCATGTAAGCTTCAATGAGGCTAAAGATGTCTTCTTCGGTTGCAAAGCTCATCTCCACGTCAATCTGAGTAAACTCCGGCTGTCTATCGGCCCTCAAGTCTTCATCCCTAAAACATTTGACTATCTGAAAATATTTATCCAAGCCTGATATCATCAAAATTTGCTTAAAAATTTGCGGCGACTGAGGAAGGGCATAAAACTTGCCGGGGTTCACCCTGCTTGGAACCAAGTAGTCCCTTGCACCTTCGGGTGTTGACTTTGTCAACATAGGAGTCTCTACCTCAACAAAACCCTCCCCATCAAAAAATACTCTTGTGTATTGTGCCGCCTTGCTCCTTAGGCGTAAATTTCCTTGCATGGCCTTACGCCTTAAATCCAAATATCTATATTTAAGCCTGATATTTTCATCAACCGCATCAGCCTCATTTGGATCGAAAGGAGGAAGCGCCGAAGGAGACAGTACTAATAAATCTTTAGCGATGACCTCGAAGTTTCCAGTCGCCAAGGAAGGATTTTCAGTACCGGCTGGTCTTCTTTTAACCGTACCTTTTATCGCCACTACATATTCGCTTCTAAGCTGTTTTGCCCTTTCGTGTAGAGACACATCGGTTTCAGGATTGATAACCACCTGAACTAAACCTGTATGATCCCAGATTTCAAGGAATATAATGCCCCCTAGGTCCCTCCTTTTTCGTACCCATCCGTTAATTACAATCGTCTTATCCTCATCGTCTTGGTTCACCCTACCGCAATAAACCGTTCTTTTCCAATTTTCGTCAAAAAAAGCGCCAGACAATTCGTTTCGCCTCCAAAGTTTAACGTACAATATACTGCTTTATATGATTCATTAAAGAATTTTGATGAACTTCCTCTTGAAGCCCGCTGGCGAGATCTTTTACGGTAACCACGCCTTTTTGTATCTCGGCACTACCTAATATGCATGCTAGCTTTGCCTTTTTGTTTGAAGCCATTTTAAGTTGTGAGCTAAGTGATTTGCCAGAATAATCCATATCGGCGCTTACTTTATCGCGCCTGATGTCGTAAAGCAATTTCAAGCCCGCTTTTCTTGCTGAGTCATCTGCTATTGCGACAAATACATCAATGCCTGGTTTTCGGCCAAAATCGCACCCTTGGCCCTCCATCGTCAAAACAATCCGCTCAATACCAGCAGCGAAACCCACTCCCGGCACATGATGACCACCTATAGCCTCAGCCAAATTATCGTACCTTCCACCGCCACATACTGCATTTTGAGCCCCAAGTTCGCCCGAAAGAACCTCAAAGGCAGTCTTTGTATAGTAATCTAAACCACGCACAAGATTTTTGTCCTCTTTATAAGAAATGCCAAGCAGTGACATGCCTTCTTTCACTTTTTGAAAGTGTTCACTACATTCGTCGCACAAATAACCGACCATGCCTGGAGATTCCTTCATTATCTCACGGCAGTGTTCATTTTTGCAGTCCAGTATCCGCAAGGGATTTCTCTCAAACCTGTTTTGACATGTTTTACATAATTCGTCATAGTTGGATCCGACATATTCTTTTAAAGCTTCTCGATAAACAGGCCTGCAGGCTGGGCAGCCTACAGAATTCACCACTACCTCGAGATTAGAAAGCCCGAGAGTGTCGAACAAATAAACCGCAAAAGTTACTATTTCCAAATCCACCTCAGGAGCCCCAGAACCAAGGGCCTCAACATCAAGCTGCCAAAACTGGCGATATCTGCCCTTCTGTGGACGCTCATACCGAAACATAGGCCCAACGCTCCATAGCTTCACAGGTTGCACTCTTTTTGACATTCCATGCTCCAGATAACACCTTACCATGGAAGCTGTAAGTTCCGGTCGTAGCGTCAAGCTCCTGCCCGAACGATCCTTGAAAGTATACATTTCTTTTTCTACGACGTCTGTTGAATCTCCTATACCTCTTGAAAATAATTCTGTATGCTCAAAAATGGGTAAATGCACTTCATCATACCCGAAAGCATCGGCCACTTTTCTCGCAGTTTCAACTACATAAGCCCATTTCCACGATTCATCGGGAAGTACGTCCCTTACTCCTCTAGGTGCCTTGATGATGTCCATGATTTATCGACGCCTCCTATTTCTTTGCAATCAGTAATTTATAATGATAGCAAAAATTATGATATCAAAAGATTCGCATAGTAAAAAGCGCGGCTCCTCCTATTGCCGCGCTTTCAGTACTTCTACGTCGGGGATTTGCCTATCAACATCTACGAAGGATTATCTTGATTCCAGCTGAAACTTAATTGCCGTCCTTTCCTCACCATCTATACTAATTTTAGCGAAAGCAGGAATGCAAATTAGATCAATGCCATTAGGAGCCACGTAGCCCCGTGCAATCGCTATCGCCTTAACGGCCTGATTTACCGCCCCTGCACCTACTGCTTGCACCTCCACTGCACCCTTCTCTCGCATAACTGCAGCTATAGCTCCTGCGACAGATTTTGGCTGAGAGTTTGCCGAGACCTTGAGAACTTCCATTGCATTCGACCTCCCTGTAAATTAGGCTCTTCATTCATCGTGTATATATCCCCGACTTTACATCGCATTGCCTATCATAGTATACCTATATCTCCCGAAAATTTGCAAGCTAAACTATCCTGAAAAATCAATAAATTGCAAGAATTGTTAGTCTTTTTTCTTACGCTTTCAGCTTACCTTTCTCGACTGAAGAACCTTCAGGCCTTCCTTTTTACTTTAAAACCCTTTAGAAAATAAATCTCACCACAAATGTATGAGCAATGGTAAGATAACAATGAGGGCGACCGAATGGTGGCGATTTGTGTATATGTAAAAATGGACAAACGATAAGTCTCAAACCAGAATAGGGCTTTTCATGCCGTTTTTAAAGAAACTTACATTACTCGTATAATTATCAAGCTTAAACCTATAAACATCGCTTTAGGAACGCATTGAAGGCAAGTTTTTGTTCGGTTCCACCTCTTTCGCAAATGCTATTTGAGATACAGGGAGGTTGCCACATCATGAGAGCGTTAACAATTCTAAAAGACCTATGGGAAACTATTGGAAGCGTACTTCCTTTGGCAATTATACTTGTACTTTTTCAACTAATTATACTAAAAAAACCAATTAAAAATATCAAAGAATTTATATTAGGGATTCTTCTCTGTATATTCGGTCTACATTTCTTCTTAAAGGGCGTTTTCTTGAGTCTCCATCCCTTAGCTAATTCGGTAGGAGAAAGCATTGTTGTATTAAATAATAAGTGGTTAATAGTTGTAGCAGCATTTGCCATCGGATATTTGGGAACTCTCGTCGAACCAGCTTTAAAGGCATTAGCCTTAGAGGTTGAAGAGGTATCTGTTGGAGCCATACCTCGCAAAACCTTGATTCATGCCGTTGCCATTGGGTTTGGCAGCGGAATGGGCATTGGCGTGTATAAAATCTTAAACAATATACCTTTTTCGAAAATCGCGACATTTTTACTCTTATTGATTGTCATACTGATTCTCTTCACTCCAGAGGAATTCGTATCTATAGCTATGGACTCCGCTAGCGCAACTACCGGCCCCGTTAACATCCCCATCAACATGGCCATAGCAATTGGCTTAGCAAAGGTGCTTGAAAATGTTGATCCATTGACATATGGTTTTGGCATTATTGGACTCACTTCAATCGGTGCTGTAATATCAGTACTTGCGCTAGGAATACTAACGAAAATATAAATCCATAAGCAAGCAAGGAGAGATAATGCCATGGAAGTTAAATGTATCGTCGCCATAGTTGAAAGAGGAAAAGCTGACAAAATAGTTGAAAAGGCAAAAGAAGCGGGTGCGAAAGGAGCCACCATCATCTACGGGAGAGGTACAGGACAATCAGAAGCGTTGAAATTTTTTAATTTACGCATAGAGGCATCCAAAGAAATAATTTTGATTCTTAGTGACATAAACGAATACAAGTCTATATACGAAGCTGTTGTGAAAGAAGGCAGACTTCACGAGCCCGGTACGGGCATCATATTCACTTTCTTAGTATCTGAATTAACTGGATTACATCATAGGGAACGTATAAAAAATTGAAGCAGATAGCCTAAACCATAGCCACTTAAAAAGATGGTGGCTAGTGCTATTTTTTATGCATTTTAAGACCGAACTCGATATTTTAAGGATTTTATAAGCGTTTCTCAAAGACCTTACATCTTAAAACAGTTCTTAAAAGCAGCAAACAAGAAAGCTAATGGAGATTTCTGAAGCGGGTTTTCAGTCACAGGGTCACGCATGCGAAATGCACTATAAGTAACCTCGAATTGAAAATGATCTTCCTAAAGTTGCTATAACCCACGATCACCTGACGATTAATCAAATAAATTTTATAAGATTAGACCCTGGTAAATATGGCACAATTAAACGCTTCTATATTTATAAGTATTTCCCTCCAAACCTTGCCTTTAGACTTAACCCAATGCAATATCTCGGCTTAAACATATAAATCTAACCGAGATATTAAAAATCAAGCATGTATGACAAAAACAATTATGGATTTTAGTAATCATTGATAGTATAATGAATCCTAAGTCTAGAATAAAAGGAGGGAAATTAAATTGTCGGAAAACAAGGCTAAACGGAGGAGAAGGAGAAGTACCATAGAAGAAATGATTATCAAAACACAAGAAAAACTGGAAAGAACCAAGAAAAGATTTATCAATAAGCATACCGATGAGATCGTTAATATGTTTACTCAAATTGTGGAAACTGCCCGATTGGATACCTTCGATGTCTTGAACGATTATATAAAGATAACCAACGAGGATGATCGCAGAAAGTTCGTTAACGATCTAATTGCCAACGCAGCCCGTAATATAGACGTGAATACCCAATAGCAAAGAACATGCTACAAAATAAAATATAGAAGGGTATAATCAACGCTAATTTCTTGTTTATAAATACAAGGCACAAAATTTTAAGGGGCGCTTCTTGCGAAACGCCCCTTCGATAGGCTATTGAAGTGTCACTCTTAAAAGTTATAGAGCCGTTACTTCAGATGCCTGTGGCCCTTTGTTTCCCTGAACTATCTCGAAAGAAACTCTTTGACCTTCAGCCAACGTCTTAAAACCATCTTGCTGTATAGCGCTGTAATGAACAAAGACGTCGTTGCCGCTGTCTGCAGTGATGAAACCATATCCCTTAGACTCGTTAAACCATTTGACTGTTCCTTCTGTTCTCACTAATGTTGCCTCCTAAATACTTGTTCTAAAAATTTTTAACTCGTCGATGGCGCCTACCGACACAACCATCTTACATCCTTTTATTCAAAAGTCAAGTG
>NZ_CALETC010000032.1:0-2295 GCF_937920065.1 Acetomicrobium mobile | reverse complement strand
TGTATTCCTCAAAAGCCTTTCCAACCTCAGATCCAGGATCAAGAGGTGAAGGGTGATCGAACCCATCTAAATTTACGCCGTTTGGTAGCCAAAAGATCTTTTCGGGGTCTATACCCCTGCCAACTATATACTCTTTAGCATATGGCAATAACACAATAATCTTTTCCGCCCTTTTATACAGAAATTTTTCCCAGCCATAAAGCAATTTGGCGGGCAAGCTGCTTTCTTTGATTGCCCCCATATCTACAGCCGTCTGCGGCCACAGGTCTCTAACTTCAAAAACAAATCTAGCCTTATGTCTGCGGGCTAACCACCAACCGGCCAAAGCCGCAAAAGGGTGCATGGAAGACCCGATAATCGCATCAGGTTTAGGGAGGCCTCGGTCACAGCCCAACACTCGCCAACCGTAGGAAATCATGTTCACCACTCTGCGCCAGTCATTGCCTGCATATGGAAAGGTATTAATCCAAATGAAACGGACGCCTTCGTACGTTTCGACTTTCATTCTTTCTTCAGGCCGAATCTTTACGTAATTTCGACTAGCATGATTAAAACCGGAAGCAAAAATGGTTACATCGTGTCCTTTCTTTACAAGCTCCAAGGCCAAATCAAAATGCCTGGTGCCCCCAGGCATATCGGGACTGATAGCGTAATGATTCAGTATCCAAAGCGTTTTCCCCACTCATCTGCCCTCCTAGACTACGATAGGTCGCAATGCCCAATCAAACTCCACGTCACTGTTGAAAACACGGCAAAAACTGCGTATTTCGAAAAAAACTTGTTAATGAACAAATCACTTCAACCATAATGCCCTACCCTCTGAGAAAAACACGTACATAATCTGAGACAAAAACACTCTCGATGTTATCTTAGCACCCTAGCAGGATTTCCTACCACTACCCTACCACTTTCTACCGGTTTCGTCACAACTGCGCCTAAGCCAACAAACACATTCTCGCCTAAGGAGATGCCGTTCATTATGGAACAATTCGGCGCCAACCAACTATTAGCTCCAATGGAAGTGCTCCCGCTAACCTCAGAACAAGCCGTAATTATCGTATTTTTCCCAACGTGGACATTATGCGCAATATGCACGTGGTCATCGATCTTAACATTATCGCCAATCCAAGTATCATCCAAAGTTCCTCGCGCAACGGTACTTAGTGCTCCTATTTCGACGTTATTTCCAATCACGACTCTTCCAAGGTGCGGGAGTCTTATGGGAACCTGATCTTTGTCTCGTTCGAACCCAAAGCCTTCTTCACCTATGATCGTGCTTGACCTAATTAAACAGTCATTGCCTATCACTGTACCGTCATATATTACAACGTGATTTCTTATTACAGTTCCGTTCCCGATGGAAACATTATTACCGATCACACAATATTCTCCAATGGTTACTCCTTCGCCAATTTTCACATTATCCCCTAAGATCGCTGTTTTAGCTATACCTGCCTTAATAGCTGGTTGGAAAAAATGTGCTATTGTCCTTGCGAAGTCAAGCCTAGGATTATCTGACACTATGTGTGCGCAATTTATCTTTCCTTCGTATTCTGTAGTTACAAGCGCTAGACATTCCTCATTGCGAACTAGACATTCTAAAATATCGTCCGAAAAGTTTTTGGCAAAGGTGATGCACTTTGGCTGTAAGTCTTTAACAGAACAAGGTTTTACAATCTCGATATCCGGGCCTTTAAGCTCTTTGTTGAGGAACTGCGCAATCTTGCTTGCCCTTACCATAACAATCACCTCCTATTTTACTTCACATGGTCACTATCCTTTAACACTTTGACAGGAGTAACATTATCCGCTAAATAGCCGACTAACTTGATGACTCTATTATCTATAATCTCCCTACCAAAGAAGTATAGATCATCTTCCGTGCCCCACCAAACGGGATGCGTTAGTAACTGAAGTTGCTCGTATTTGCCTTCCAAGATGACTTGACAAGGGCACCCCTCACGCCAGTTTTTCCTGCTATCCGAAAGGTATTTAATATCCTTGAAAAAGCGATCCTCGTACGTATTGGCAAGAGACTCAAAGGCCAAACCAAAAACCTCCTTGGCAGGGCGATGGTAAGAAATAACGGGTTCAAAAGGAAGCAGCGCAGAGAATGACCGAAACAAGATCTCGGTCACTTCCTCAATTGTTTTGTCTTCCAATAAAGGCGTATTAGCCAAGTCAACATGCAAACCTATCCAATGACCCATGCTTCTGATTTTGGATAATATCTCGGTAACCTCATCTTCGAGCAAATTGTACAACGGCGAATTTGGCAACACAAAATAGGTGCTT
>NZ_CALETC010000031.1:0-19971 GCF_937920065.1 Acetomicrobium mobile | reverse complement strand
CGATGGGTTTGTTGAAAAAACTAAACAACCCCCGCCTGCCATATCCAAAAACGCTTTTCTTAACCTAGAACATGTCTCGTTCGTGCCAGTTGTCTCTATATTTTTCGAAAATCTGATCTATGGCATGATCAGCTATAAACTTATCAAGCATGTCTAAATTCTCGCGTTTAACTCCATCCATTTAATTTCCCCACTAGCAACATCAATGCTAGATTTTGGACCAAAAAGACAATCCGTAGCGGCTAATCCAGACTTTAGAGTCTCTTTTAAGAAACTATCCAGCGCAAAAAATTATTTCTAGCTTTTTAAAAAAGCCCTGCCAAGGGCATCTGCACCCAACATAGCATTGACTACCATGGATGGTGTCACTTTAAAAGGCATATTTGCCATGGTTGTTCCTTCTGCACAAGCGGCTTCCGCCGCCGGCAGGAGTTTTTCAAAGCTTGCACCGGCAAGACCCAATTGTTTTAATGTGACCGGCAGTCCAATGGAACACGCAAAATCAAGCACTTCATATATAGTATCCGGATCTGCGTCCTGAAGGACAAGTTGTGTCAATGTTCCAAATGACACTTTCTCTCCATGGTAAAATTGATGCGTTTCTTCCAATACAGTAAGGCCGTCATGTACGGCGTGAGCGGCAGCGAGCCCGCTACTTTCGAACCCCAAACCCGATAGCAATGTATTGGCCTCTACGATCTTTTCCAAAGCAGGAGTTACAGCATGAGCTTCGCAAGCAATCTTGGCATCTAATCCATATTCGAGGAGAAGGTCGTAACATAATTTTGCCAAAGCCAAAGCAGCAGATGTACCTTCGCCTCCAGGCATATTGGGGGCTTTCGTAAAACTACATGCTTCCGCCTCAAACCAAGTCGCTAAAGCATCTCCCATGCCGGAAACCAACAATCTCGTCGGGGCTTTGGCTATTATATCAGTATCTACTAAAACTAAATTTGGATTGCTGGGAAGGACAAAGTATCTCTCGAACACGCCATCTGAGGTGTAAATTACAGACAGAGCGCTACAAGGTGCATCAGTGGCAGCTATAGTGGGTATCGTAGCTACAGGGACTTTTAAATACTCAGCAACAGCTTTGGCCGTATCCAGCGCCTTGCCACCACCAACGCCGACGAGAACATTGACGCCTTTTTCACGTCCTATTTCTGTCAGCCTGTCAATTTCCTGATCACAACACTCTCCCCCAAAATGTTCCTCAAAATATTCTATTCCATGCTCGGAAAAACTTTTCTTCATCTCTTCCCTAACTGAATCGAGTCCTCGCCTGCCTCCAAGCACCAACACTTTCGTGCCCAGCAAAGCGACATGTTTCCCCACTTCGTTCATTGCACCCGCTCCTTGGACATACCTGCCAGGAGCAATCATTATTCTAGTCATCAAATTTCACCCCTTGTGTCTCATATATTAAATATTTATCATTTTCTAACTGCACATAGAAGCAGTCTTACATCATTTTTTAAATGCTATAACACTGCACCTTTTAAATCGGGATGAGGATTGGGTATAAATGAGATATCAACAAGCAAACCCTTATTAATAATCAGCTCTTTAGCAGCCGTAAGGGCAGTTTTTACCTCTGAAATATCTCCTCCCATAGAGAAGAAGGATTTAGCTCCCATCCCTCTACCCAATCGGATTTCAATCAGCAAAATTTTAGCCGCTTTAGCAGCTGTATCTGCGGCTTCGATGATACAAGGTGCAGCCATGGCTTCAACTACACCGAGGGCTCCCATCTCGCTTACCTCAGTTGTACATGCTAAGGCAGGGAACACGGAAGGGTGAACGTTAGGAAGCAACATCTCATCGGTTAACATTTCACCTGCTACCTGTCTTCCAGCATTAAGGGCGTTTTTGACGGCACCAACTTGCCCCCATACGACTATCAAATACTTTCCAGGACATATCGGTGAGGCATGAAAAAGTTTGACGTTAGCGGCTTTAAGCATTGCGTCCACTGTTGCTGCACCCCTAGCCACACTAATAAGCTCAAAAGTTCCTATAGCTCTTTCCATGACAACCATCTCCTACAAATTTGAAGCTCTAATGGCAATATATTCTGAAGTTATTTCCTCAACAAAGCCACTCACTGAGGCGTGAATGCGAGCACCTAGGGCGCCTTCTGGAACATCAGCAATCAAGTCACCCTCATGGACTTGGTCTCCTATAGAGACAATGGGATCGGATGGAGCACCTGCATGTTGCTTTAAGGGTATCCTAACCTTTTGTGCAACAAAATCACCGTTAAACGGCGGATGTGGATCATATACAGATAAGCCGAGGCGATAAGTCAATCTCGTCGTGGGCACCAATCTAAAGGGTCTCTCAGGTCGTGGTGGAATTTCTTTTTTATTAAATTGTGGCTTTATGCCTTGTTTGATCATGATGTCCTTTATTACTTGATTTACGCGCCTAGGAGAAAGATGCATAGGGCATGCGTAAAGACCGCTACACAGATTACACTCAGAGCACAACATGGCCGATTGAACTATGTCGGGCAACCTCATGAATTTATAAGCCATGGCCTGCATGATTTTATGTGGACGGAGATCGTAACCTATAAGATAGCGGGAACAAACCAAGGTGCATTCATTACATTGGCAACAAGCAACTCTAGCTTGTCTTAGCATAACGCTCACAGGCATATTTTCATACCTGGCAAGGACGGAGTTCGATGGCAAAACTAAAACAGCTTTGGTCATCTTAGAAATTGGGAAATTGGCATCCCTGTGGTATTGCCCCATCATCGGACCGCCATCGATAAATATTGGATCATTTACGCTTATACCTCCGGCCGCCTGGATCATTTCCGAAGCTTCGACACCTACAGGAACGCTCCATATGCCGGGAGCCTTAACCGCTCCGCCTACTTGAACAAAACTATGCGTTACTGGTTTACCTTCTAAGGCTCTGCCAATGTTGTATAATGTCTCTATGTTGTTTACGATGGCGCCCACATGCAATGGCAATCCCCCTTCAGGAACGATGCGGCCGGTACATTCTTGCAACAAGATCAATTCATCTCCGGCAGGATAGTAATCCCCCAAAACACAAACATTCCCACCAACCTGGCGAATGGCATTTAGCGATTCAACGTGTTTATGCTTAATGCCAAACAAAACTTTACATCTCAAAACCGACGATAAGGTCTCGGAAGTCGAGATCAAAAAGGAAGCCCAGTTTTGCATCAACGTCTGATCGACATAAAGTAGCGGTTCACATTCAGCGCCATTCATCACGTAAGTGTCTATATCTTGAGCTTGAAGTTTGACGTGGGTCGGGAAGCCTGCACCCCCCGCTCCAACAACACCGGCATCCCTTACCAGCTCCACTAATTCATCTTTAGTCATTCGGCATATCCACTGTCTAAACTATGCGAAATGCTCCATGAAGAACACAACGTCTGACCCTACAGAAGGACAACGGTGTAGTCGGACCATCACCCGTAGTCGTTCCTATGGTAAATGACGTGGGACAATCGCCTCTAATGCCTATACCCGCGAAAGAGGGCGCATTTTTTACGAATATAGATGTCTCCATAAACTTGGCCATGTCACTCATATTGTCTATATTTGTACTGTGAATAACAGCGGAATGCCTAAAGTCATGTTCAACGCGCTTTGCCATGGCCAATCCCTCTTTAAAATCTGCCACCCTTACCATCGCCAATATGGGCATCATAAGCTCTTCTTGAACAAAGGGATGTTTTTCGTCGCATTCGACCAAAATAAGACGCACGTTTGGAGGAGGAGTGATACCTAACCTGGCCAAATATACAGAGGCATCCTTGCCGACCATATCCTTTTTTATTTTTTGATCTTTGGTCAATACCAAGTTTGCTAATGCTTCTATTTTCGTTCGGTCCTTTAATTCAAATGCTCCGTTTTTACACATATATTCTTTCAGCTCATCGGCAATGCAATTTACGGCAATTAATTCCTTTTCGGCAATACAAGGAAGGTTATTATCAAAGGAAGCCCCTGCAATCACGTCTTTGGCTGCCTTCTCGAGATGCGCCGTCTCGTCGACCAATACAGGAGGGTTGCCCGGGCCCGCCCCAATAGCCGGTTTCCCCGATGAAAGGGCAGCTTTAACAACACCTGGCCCACCTGTAGCCGAAACGAGCTTAACTTCTGGGTGGGACATAAGCTCCTTCAAACTGTCCAACGAGGCGTCGCTTAAAACTGAGACCACGTCAGCGGGAGCGCCTTCTTGAGCCAAAATACTTCGTATAAGGTCAATAGTTTTGAAAGTACACCGCAATGCGCCTGGATGAGGCGAAAACACCACCCCATTTCCTCCGGACAACATGCAGATCGTGTTGTTTATGACGGTAGCTACCGGATTTGTAGAAGGGGTTATTGACACAATCACTCCAAAAGGAGCGAGCTCTTCAAGAACTAAGCCATTATCTCCCGATATTGCCCTAGTCGTGAAGTATTCTGGACCTGGCGTCTTAATTATCGAAAGCTTTTTCTTTAGTATTTTATCATCTAAGCAACCCATATTGGTATCTTCACGGGCAAGCTGGGCCAACTCCTCAGCATGGGGCAAGAGCTTCGTCTTTAAGGCTGCGATAATTTTGCTTCGGCTTTCCAGATTGAAATCCCACTGCCAAGTTTTTTGGGCCTTAGAGGTAATTTCAACAATGTCCTTTACCGATGAAGGATATTTTTCTCCTTCCTGGGCAAGTTCCTTAGCAACTTTTGCTACAATCTTTTTAACGAGATCGTCAACCTCGATAGCCTTCATGGAACTCCCCCCTCAACTCTCCCACATCTTTACCATAGCTTCGGCTACAGTGATATCTTGCTCAACTGATCCGCCGCTTACTCCAACTGCTCCTACTATATCTTCATCTTTCTTGAGTAATAATCCTCCACCAAACACAACCAATTCAGGATCATTTTGGAGCCCATATAAATCTTTTCCAGGTTGCACCAACTGGGACAAAACCTCGGTTGGCATTTTAAGCTTTATCGCAGTAGAAGCCTTTTTGGGCGCAAGGCTCAAGCTTATCTGAAGAACGCCCTCCATCCTTTCGAAGGCTATTAAAAAACCGTTAGCGTCACAAACAGCCATGGCCATAGGAACACCAATTTCTTGGGCCTTTTTGCGTCCCGCGTCTATGAGCTTGCGTGCTATTTCTGCATTTAAATATTTTGATCCTATATTTGTTTTCTGATCCATTTCAAACACCACCTTCTTGGTAATTCTTGCTATAACACCTTCCCAATATGCTGAAACGGCCAGAACATAGATGTAGTCTGAAAGGCGATTCAAATATATGTATATCTCCCTGTCGATTAAACTGGACTCTAGAGCTTTCAGGCCTACCCTTTCTGCCCTACGGGCAAAGGCCCTTGCAAGATGAAGTGCCGAGCTCACCTCATCATCACCGGGGAGGATGAAATCGCTATAAAAGGGATATTCGCTCACAAGCAAATCTATTCGCTTCTCCAGGCCAAGAGGTGAAATGACTTCTCTTTTGGCCTTTCCACGCGCTATGTAAGCCATGACTTCGATAAGTTCTGCCTGAAGTAGCTCAATCCAATTGGAAACCTTTGGAGTTGCTCTCGCACGAGCAATTCCCAAAGCACAAGTTACTTCATCTAACGTCCCATTTAAAGCGATCCTGGGGTCATCTTTCCTGACACGGGTACCGTCATACAAAGATGTTTTTCCCAAATCCCCCGTTTTGGTATATATTTTCGCCATGACGTTTTATTAAACCTCTCATGTTAACTCGTCTAAGAACACATCTGCCGTATCAACGATGCCAACTATGGCGAAGTCTATGGGAGCATCTGTTACACCCGTAGCATTCCTGGCTGAGCTGCCTGAACAAAGAAGAACTGTTTCTCCGACTCCAGCTCCCACAAGGTCAACCGAGACTTCTACTCGACCGTCACCACGAGCAGACACCAACCTGCCATCCTTTCCAGGTTCAAGGAATTGTACTAACAATAATTTATGTCCTACTAATCTCTCATCTTTCCTGGTCGAAACAACTTGTCCTATCACTTTGCCGAGCTTCATTGCAATTTACCCCCACCCTTCAAAGCTTCCAAAGCTCTTTCTACTTCGGCAACGGTTCCGATGATAGCAACTGCAGGCATGTGCTGGGGACAATTGCCCATGACTTCAAAGGCTTCTACGGAGGCAATATCGGTGGCAATATCTACGGCAGCTATCGTTTGCGCTACCATTCCCTGCAGTATTAACACAGCCCCCCATTTGACGTTATTAAGCAATTCTTCATCTTCTTCCCTGAAGATGCCTCTGCGAATTCGATTCTTTAAAATTCTTTTACAAGAAGTGGATGGCGCAATTATGAGTTCCCACTGAAGGGCCATGATCACATGTCCTCCTCTATCCTAATTCTCAACGATCTCAATCTATCTTTTGCTTCGTCGGTCAAACGGGCTCCCCCTTTTAAGACGATCGCATTGACGCCGGAAAGACGACCTGCTAATTCACACCAACTTATCCAACCTTTTTCACAGATTTCCATGACGTTATGTGAAATGCCTGACGATAGATTGTCCTTTAAAACCATTACGAATCCCAAATCGCAAAGTCTCGATGAAATTTTATCGAGCGCTTGCAAGTGTGCCATGCAGTTCCTCAATCCAAAACCACATCTTAAGTTGCTATCGTCAATGATCACCGGAAGTTGCTCATCGAGGCAGCCATAAATGAGCGATCCGGCGGGAGAGAAAGGAAAGCCTAAACAGAGCTCTGAAATCAATTGTAAGGAGGCCATTGGAACTACCAAAGCCGATAAAGTTTTGGCTTCACGTCTAGGATTTGTTATGGATTCGATAAGATAAGATGGGTTGTTTTCAAACTCAAAAGTTTCACGAAAATGATTGGGCAGATAATGTACCAACGTTATTTCCCCGCGTGGTTTCCATTGAAGCGTGGGTGGCGATGACCACACCATTCCCACTCGTGGCATAGAAAGTCTTTTTAAGACAATTTCGCATAAACTATTTATTGTGACCTCCATGACAACGCCTCCATAGACATTCAGCTATACCCACCGATGTAACAATCAATGAGAAGGGAGCTAAAATTGCTTTAGTCTCTAACACCTGAGAAATGACTTCGGAGGCACCTTCAATATTAGCTCCCCCGCCGACCACAATTACACGTTCTTTTTCCAGGAAGCCACTTTTAGCAAGATGATCCCTTGCTATGACGCCCATTTTCTCAAACACGGGGCGAGTTATATTAAATATTTTTTTATGAGCGGTACTATTACGCTTCAACTTTTCAGCTTCATCAAAAGATATACCTAAGGCTCCTGCGAGGACTAAGGTTACATGGGTACCTCCTGTGGGCTCATCGGCAGAATATACGACTTCTCCATCCTGGAGCACCGCGATGCCTGTAGTGCCCCCTCCTATATCTATTATTGCCCCATTTTGCATCCCCAACGCAGTCGCCGCAACCACGGGCTCTTCGTAAAGTCCCATGCAGGGGAGGCCTAAGGCTTCAACGACATTAGCACACACTTGAGCAGTCCTCTGGGATATCCCTGGGGGATAAGCTGCAGCACCTACTGCTGTAATATCGTTGCAGCCTAAGCGCTTCTTCAATGTTCTAAGACACTTTCGCATTCCTTCTATAGCAGCTATGTAATCTACTATAACGCCGTCGCGCAGTGAGGAACGAGAATCAAAGAGCACTGCGTTAACCGGTTGTCCTGCCTCGTTAAAAGCGACCAACTTTAGGTTCGTGGTACCAAGATCAAAGCCCAGATAAAGTTCTTCCCACTCCGAAAGAGGCTCATCGCAATTTAAAGCCTTATTAACGGTTGCAAGTTTTTCATACGTTTCCGCACTGATAATGCCGTCTATGATGACATCGTGGGCATCGACAGTCATATCAAAATCCTCACGTAATCGCCCGTTTGTAGGCCACAGGCGTTTGCTTCGTCTATATCGACATGGAATTCGCTTATAAATTCCGGACCAACCCTTACCCATACTCGTTTGAATATGAGGCCTCGATCTCCATAAACTTTCACGTCAACCTCTTGGTTGTCTTTCAAGCCTAAAACTTCAGCCTCTGCTGGAGAAAAATGTAAGTGGCGCCATGCCATACCGACTCCCTTCGTTAAAACAATATGTCCTTTCGGACCCAAAACTACAATGGGAGGACAAGTCTGGCTTGATCCACTTTTGAGGAGTGGAATATCGATATGTAGCTTTCTTGCATCTGACATTGCCATTTCTACCTGTGTGTTTTTTCTAAGCGGGCCAAGAATCCGAACGTTTTCCAGCACACCGCTTGCAGCAACTAAAGTAACTGTCTCCTTGCAAGCATATTGGCCTGGTTGACGAAGATCTCTAACTTTGGTCAAAGTATAACCTTTGCCAAACAAGGTCTCTACGTCGACGGCAGTGAGATGAAGATGACGGTTACTGACGCCCGCTACTACAAGCGCCGGGTCTTTTGCGTTTGAGTTAAGTTTATCCAACAAGCGGCGAACAACCTCGTTTATCAAGGCCTCATTCACCATGGTCATTTCCCCCTAATGAGCTAGTCAATCGGCTTGCACATCAAGCGGTTCAGTTTTCCGAGCACCTTCTCCGGGTAAAATGCTTTCTGTATCGGTATGTGGCCTAGGTATGACGTGGGACGATATAACCTCGCCAACCCGAGAAGCTGCTGCCACTCCGGCGTCAACAGCGGCCTTAACCGCCCCCACATCACCGCGAACCATCACTGTCACAAGACCAGCTCCTGAAAACCGCTGTCCCGCCAAACGGACATTTGCTGCCTTGACCATTGCATCTGCAGCCTCTATCGCACCAATGAGCCCTCTCGTTTCAATCATTCCCAGGGCTTCCTGAGCCATTTACCTTACCTCCCTCTCTTTCAATAACATCTTGATTGTGCTTTTCGGGCATTTTTTTAGTCTTCTTTCTTGTGGTCTTTTTTCCACTTACTTGATTTTTTCCCTTGCCTTTGTCACCTTTAGCCTCCTTGTCCTCTTTTAAGTCTTTAGGCTTAACGTCAGCATCAACGCTTGTCTCTTCCTTTGGTTCGTCCCGAGCTTCCTCGAAAGCAACTGTTTCTGTATCGTCGCTAACTGGTTCCTCTCTTTCTGGAGTCACAGGAGGTGAGATCAAATTTAGCCATTCTTTAGATCCTAACGTAGCTTGGTTATATGCCAACATTTCACCAACGCCGCGTCCAGGTCTAGGAATCACATCAATAGACCAAACTCGATTTACCCTTTCAGAAGCGGCCTTGGCGGCAGAGAGCGCAGCTTTCACTGCACTTACATTACCCGCTATCTTAATTGTGATCATGCCACCACGCGAGTTTTCGCGTCCTATTAAAGTAACATGCGCGGCTTTCAAAGCTGCATCCGCAGCAGTAATAGCGGCCACTAAGCCTATTGTCTCTATGAACCCCAAGGCCATTTTTATATTTTGCACACTGGGAATCCCCCTTTCCTAAGTCAAACCCATTTGTTGCAATATCCTGGTAACTACCTCAGCAATTTTCCCTTCATCTAAATCATCTTCCACAAGGACTCTCTCACCGTTTGTTGGAGGGAGAGGAAGACCCTTTACCAACCTTGCTGCGGCTTGCCCTAGCCAACGAAGTGGAACACTACTATCCTCCATGAAAATTAGTGGCTCCTCTGGATCCAGATTGGCTAACGTAAGCGCACATTCATTGGGAGAAATGCCTATTCCCACCCGCAGACGCGATCTGTTTGCAGCCTCCCAAGCAAGGGTCTTTGCATCACTATCCAGGATATCCCATGCTATTGGCACCCCTTCTTCTTCTGCGCCAATTCCCACTTCATGGACCTTGTCTTTCAAAGGATCAGGAAGCAGCAATAAGATAGTGGGCCGTTCCTCACTTATTTCGCCTACTTTTCCACACCAAGTCATAAAATTTTCCTCCCAACACTCGACAAGACAAGTCCTGTAGCTACAGCGTTACGCGGACCCAAACTTCCTCTTATATTTCCCCTACCAGCAACAACTGAGTATTTTGCTAATTCCTCTGTTATCATGTTTGGAATTTCAAAATCAAGAGCAGATCCACCGACCAAAACTACAAAATCGATCAAGCGAATATTTTGTGCTGGAGCAACGCGCTTCAATGCCCTTAGCGCATTAGTTACGAAGACTTCTCTTTTTGCCTTTCTTCTCACATTCCTAATTCTTTCAATAGAAAAATCAAGCAAAAGGGGACTCAAAAAATTATCATTTACCATCAGAGCTACCCTGCCAAACAGCTCTGGAGCCAGGGGTTTATCAAAAAATCTTACAGTCCCGTCTTCGAGTCTAACGTGAAATACACTTTCTACCTTACAAAGGGGATGTACTTTTATGTTTTCCACCAACTCCATGTCGTCAATCCCAAGCTCGCTTGCTATGATGGTGTCTATCATATTTCCTGCTCCTGCTAAATGAATGAGCTCTACTTGGCCGTTAGGTCGCATCAAAGATGCATCCGTACTGCCTGCACCTAAATCTAAGACGGCTAATGGAGTACTTGTCCCAGGTGTAGTTAAAGCTCCACTTATAGCCATCTCAGCTTCAACGCCACCAATTTCCACCTTAACTCCTATGTCGGACTCTATGGCAGAAGCAAGTTTTTGCATGGGGAGTTCTTGGGCTTCCACCATCACAGCCAGGGCTACACCCGTTTCCATAGCAAACTCTTCGGCCAGACCGCCAACAACGCGTTGGGGAACCATGGTATCAACTGCCAGTAAGTCTTTAATGTGAATTTCCCCCAAAGGAAGCCCTGTCAGTTCCGACATAGTCTTGCGAACTCTTTCCATCATTCCGCCCACGTTTGTCCCCGGTTGCCCAAAAATATCTTGGATGGGCCAGTTAGATTCCGCTACCTCCATTATTGCCTTAGCTCCATCGTCGATGTTAATGGTCCTTTTGCCAGTTGGTCCAATGATATACAATTCACCGGCAGGAATCCGCCTTTCCTTGACTTCGCCTAAGGGTGTCCGTATGACGACTGCAGATCTATTCCCTATAAGAGCCTTGGCAACGGGGACTATCTGACGAGTTTCATCGGCTGATAAATCAAAAATTGTGGCGATATCATAAGGATTAGAAAGCAACTCCACAGACCTTCCGGGTGGTGCCACTTCCACGCAACATTGCATACCCAGAGGAACGCGATCGATGGCTTTGACTTCATCGACTATCGGAATTACCTTATTTAACCTATTTACTATCAATACCCCGTCGTCCGATTGGCATATGGCCCCTCTGACATCTATGCCTTTAGACAAGGCATCGTTGATCTTTTCCGCAGCTTCTTCAAAATTTACGCTGCCCGGGATGACAACCACTACAGGATGCCCGGGCTTAGTCATATCCAGGTCAAAAATCGATACCGTCTCACCAACTCCAACTCCAACTCCGCCGGGAGTAGAGGGGTTGTGCCCTATCATGGTAGACTCGGTAATTACTGTCTCTGTAATGGTTTCCATTGCTACATCGCCTATCACAGGGGCTGCTCGGTTCAAGCAAATGAAATCTACCTTTTTAAAATCATCACGCGACCATCCAGCCTTCTCCAAAGCAAGGGACAATGCCCTACGGACACCGGCAACGTTTTGCAAAGTCCCCTTTATGCCTGTAGTATAAGCAATGGAAGAAGAGATGAATTCCACCGAGTTCTCATTCACTCGTGCCAGGGCCACTTCAGTAGTAGCGTTTCCTATGTCAATTCCGGCAATTGTAGGCACCTTAGCCCCCCCTTTTCGCAACTATTACTATTCGGGAACATCCCCTCGGAAAAGTTTTCGACGTTCATATACGGAGACCGCTTCCCTGACAAAAGTTGCACACGTCGTCGCTCCATGTTTGTTTTCAAGCTCATCTGCTATGGCAAGAAGTTCTTCTTTCGTTGAGCGATGAGGTCTCATGGCATTGTATATCTCCAAAATCCTTTCGTCAGGGACCTTCGTCAATTCAGCAGCTCTCTTCAGATTGGTTGCTATTTGACTTCTTCCGGCAGCCTCGGCTATTTGAGCCTGCATTAACAAAGCATCAGCCGCTATTCGAAAATCTTCAAATGTCGCCTTTCCTTGCAAGACAGCATCCAAGGTAAGATCATTAAAGGCGTTACCTCTTGGGCTTTTTATTATGTCAGGCCTTTTAGTGCCTAAGGGATAATCTTCAACTGTAAGCCCCTGACATTCTTCAACCTGCACTTTGTAAGGCGCTCCAGTTTTTTTCTCACTTTCTTGACTGCTCATCTCTTTTAAGACTTGCCTTACCAGTTCAGCTAACATTTCTTCGTTAAACTTTTCAGCCAATTTCAACGCCCCCTTTTATTCAAAACGAACTTCAAGCTCCATAGGTGGCTTGGAGCGATCCAAATAACTCGCTTCTTTATTGTGAAGGAGTGCAGCGATTCCCTGATAGCGAGGACGAGCCATGGGGTCGTTTCTGGTAGGCACCGGCGTCGGACGTTCTCCTTTAGCATATTTAGCTGCATTGCGTCCAATTGCCCGGTACACCTCGGGGTCGAGAAGAGGGGCTTGAGGGAATAGTTCCAAATTATTTAGGGGATTGAGGTCACGTTGATGGATGACTGTAGTACCTCTCGACAATATACCGATGCCAATGCCCGACCCGGACAGCTTAGCTGCCTGATGAGCAATGAATCCCACATCTGCAGTGTGATATACGCGGACTAATCGCGGTTTTAAACCTTCTTCTTCAATCCCGGCAAATACTTGACGTAATACCTCGCTGTGAGGAACTCCTATTATGGTTTCGGTAAAGGCCGTTCCGAAACCCGGAGGTACAGCAACGGCCACTTCCTTGGGATCTGTGCCTCTTTTAGCTACACCTACTTCAACTAAAGTCATCTTCCCTCCCCTTGGCAGAAGTTGCGTCGCGCTTGGGGAAGGCATCTTCGCTTGCTCTCCTAAAACTTCCTGCAAAACCTCTGCGATCACCTTTTTGATTAATTCCTCATTGACCTGCATTGCCTTCCCCTCCTCACACATCCTCAGGTCTAATCGCCCAAGGAATTTCCTTTATTTCTTGCCAACGCTCTTCAGAGATCCTATATCCGGTCCCAGGGCCTTGATAATCGTTGGGGTCGTTAACGGCGCTGTAAACAGTACCGTCACGATCGATCCATGCTGAAGTCTGCAGATAATCCCCGGAAACCCTCTGACGCATCATCATTACTATGGCTTCAGCTATGTCCCTGAAACCCCTTTGCGCAAGGATTTTAACTATGTCAATGCCATTTATGCCCTCGCTTAAAAGTCTCTCGGCAGCCCTTAGATCCTCAGTCACATTTCTGTCGGGCAAATCTTTGCTTCCGTGAGAATAAGTTGCAGCTTCAATTTCAGCATCAGTTATGGGCGGAAATCCCAATGAGTCATACACAGCCTGAAGAGCTCTTGCCGCCTTATTGCGCACTGCAACTACATCCTCTTCGGAGACAGGTCTACAACCGCCATCAACCTTAAAGTCACGCTGAATTGCGAGATAATCGTCCATGTCCTCGATATCCCAGTTGGATCCGGCAAACATGTTGTCGTAATTTGGAACGCCGGAGTAACCGGAAAAAATTAAATCTGTACCGGGAAAGAGCTGAGGTATCGTACGCGCGGTTCGCCTTAAATCGGAATGGGAAAAGGTCTGGTCATTACCGGAGGCAACTTCCATATCAAGCGTCACCGTGATGAGGTTTTCTGCCGCAACTGCCCTCAAGCCGCTGGGGACAGCACCAGGAACGCCTATACAAGAGATAGAGCCGTTTTGAAGGCCCTGCACACCGGCACCTTTGGTTATCATGACACACCGAGCTTCTAGATAGAGCATGCTCTTACCCTCAGCGGCTCCCATTTGCACTTCCGCACCTGTGCCGCTCGTAAAACGCATTTTTAATCCCCTGCTTGCGTAGGCGGATGCAAGAAATGCCTTTGACCAGGGCGTGTCGTCGCCATCGATAAACACGCTTTCGGTACCGTATACCGAGACCGTTTCTGCATAGCTCGTGAGACCTCTCATCCCAATCTGAAGCTCAAAGGCCTCTTCGAGAGCACATTGAGTAAGCACTCCCGGCCTACCGGCCTGAGATCCTATGAGCAAAGACAAAGCGTTCAAAGGAGCATAACGGTTAACACCCACTGTAGTCTCAAGTTCCACGAAACCCCTTAACGCTCCTTCAGCTGCATCCGCGGCAAGTTGTACGGGGTGGTCCTTTGCGCTAGTTATGTGAGCTTGATTTGCAGGAGTTTTACGAGATCGCATCTTAGAAATACCCATCATTATTTCAACTATGTTTAGACAATCCATAACCCTGCTTATTTTAGCTGGCGTCAAACCCTGAAACACCCTGGTAACTTCATCCCTGGAAACGTTGGGATCAACCAACATTTTCGCTAATTCAATCTCGCTTTTTGCCATGGCTTGAGGAGCCATCGCAATGTCAATGGCATAATTCGCTATGAATTGCTCGATCATATCGAAGTCTTGGCGCTTCTTCCCATCCATCTCCGCTATCTTGCCATTCTCGATCTTTATGGACGGGGTCGGATCATTAGGACTTCCCATAGCATAAAGTCCTACATCTACCCATTCGCCAATGAATCCGTCTTTATGGACTGGTCTGTTGTTTAGCACTTCGAACCTTTTGCTTTTCTTTTCAACCAATTTTTACGCCCCCTTTACACTCGGTGACCCCTAAATGTAAGGAGTCGTAGCCGACTCGGGTTCTGCGCCCATAGCACCCAGGAGCTTTTTGCCTATACTTCTAGCGGCTATTAGGGCCTGACGAACTGCACCGGAATCGCCCGTGAAAGTTATGACCACTTCATTCGTGAGAGATAACCCTTTCGTGGGAGACATATAATCTATTAGCTCGACTTCAGCAGCTTTGAGTGCTGTATCGCTCATCACGAAACCAATGCCCGCCGGTGCACCTACGATTAGACCAAAAGCTCTACCTATTGGTGCATTAAAGGCTTTATTACAGGCATAACTGGCTCGAGCCGTATATTGAAACTCTAAATGACCGGCATCGTTTGCATAAACATCGCCAAAAGTGCGCCGCAAATCTTTTAAAGCTACTTCTATGGCTCTTCTGGCATCTGACACGTCTTCTGCGCCAAAAATTATCAACGATCCATGACCGGCTCCGCCTTTAGTGTCCCTGGGCAATTCAATGACGACTATCTCCGTGTTGGTCGCCTTAACGGCTTCGTCAGCTGCCATTATTTGAGGTCCGGCTCCAGTTCTGCCCGAAAAAATACCCACAGATCTGAATTTTTTATCTATGCCCAATTTTTCGTGAAGCATCGGCTCAACGTTAGCTACTACTAATCCAATGGTGTCTCCCTCGGAAATACCAACATATTCGGTGACACCGACCAGGTTTTGCACGCTAGCGGTAGGAACTTCCTTTTGATCAGAAGCCTTTTCAGGGGAAATAACGCTTCCGCCCCCGATGCGCTTCATCACCTCATCCATTACTTTTTGCATGATCTCTTGATCCATCAATCACACCTCCCGAACAAGGGCGCCGCTATCCTAGCTTAGGAAGCAGCTTCTCGGTATCACTGTGGGGCCTGGGAATTACGTGAACAGACACGATCTCTCCTACACGTTTTGCTGAGGCTGCACCAGCATCGACGGCAGCTTTGACTGCCCCTACATCGCCACGAACCATCACCGTCACAAGGCCGGAACCGATCTTTTCGTAGCCTATGAGCCTAACATTCGCCGCTTTCACCATCGCATCGGCTGCCTCTATAGCTCCCACCAGCCCTTTCGTTTCAATCATTCCCAATGCTTCTCCGTTCATGGCCTTACACACCTCCCGATAACTTAATAAATTGACCAATTTTGTATTTCAGTGTCGTTAGTCCCTCTCCGGTCAAAGCAGAAACACAAACCACCTCCATAACGCCCGCTTCATATAATATTTTTCTCGCAACTTCTATTTGATCTTCCTTTGCCAGATCCGCCTTGTTGATCACTCCTATAACTATTGATCGAATAGCCCTTACAAACCGAGACGGAAACTGTTTTAAATTTGTTGGGTCAACTAGAAGCAAAGTGATGGCACACCGAGAAGAACTAGTTATCAATACGTGATAAAAACGAGGTAAATCAAAAAATTCACCTGGTGTATCTATGGCTCTTTCAAAGAATCGTAAAGAGGGGGTTTTCCGAACGACATCATTATCTTCAGTGAGTCCCAGTTTATGCAGCAATGTAGTTTTACCAGACCCTGAGGGTCCTATAACCATAATGCGCATCATGTGTAAGTAATTTCCGCTGGGAAAAACCCGAGGACGTCCTTTAATGAAATCACGGCTGCGCGCAGAGCATTTTCTACGGAAGCCACCTCGCCGGTAACGATAACACAGCCTGTGAATCTATCTACAAAATCAACGTTTACCGTGGAAGATTTGCTCGCAACATCAGCGGCTATAATGGCACCCTCTCCCGGAGTAATCGTCATTATTCCTATTGCTCCGGCTTTATGAATGCCCACCTTATTGCACAGATCATCTTTGGGATTTCTTATTATATGGGCAAGAGTCACCTGCTTACCAGGAACGTATTCCTGTATCACCCTTAAACGATCGCCGCCGTCCACTAAGGCACCTCCTATGTGTAACACATAGTAAATCAAAAAACTGATGAAATTGCATTTAAAGAGAACAGCACTATTTTGCTCAATTACTTTTATCGATGCATACATAAAAAGACCTAAGAGCACTCTCTCAGGTCTTTTTACTAAATCTTTGTTTTCTTGTTCAAATAATAATAAATATCAATACACCGAGCGAGGAAGAAAATTTATGTTCTATGTTATCGCATTATTGCCCCATAGCATTTTTCACAAGTGGTCATCGCTTGGATAGAGAAGATTTCTTATATTCACTGGGGGAACAGCCGACCATTTCCTTAAAAAGAGAACTAAAGTAGGTTATGTTACCATATCCTACAGATGTAGCTGTCTCCGTAACATTGTACCCCATGGCCAGAAACTTCTTAGCACGCTCAATGCGCTTTTCCTTGATTACATCGACAAATCTTTTATTTAACACCTTGCCAAACATCCGACTTAAATGGCTTGGGCTGACGTAAACATGCTCCGATACTTTAGTTAAATTTGCTTCTTCTAAATTATCATCGATAAACGCAAGAGCTTGCTGTATCAAAGCAATCTCTGGATCTTTCATGCTTTGCCTGACTTTCCATGCCTCTTCAAGAGATATAAAAAACATATTTTTAAGGTCAGAAAGCGATCTAACCGGGATCATCATGTCTCTGACCTGCCTTCTTGCCCATGTTTTAATAGCCTCTTGATCGCACTTAAGATCTAAAAGCAATTGACATATTTGTCCAGTATATCCTCCGAATAATAACCTTACGATCCCAATATCAAGTGCAACGTCATGCTGAGACAAGAGAGCAAATAACTTGTTGGTTCCCTCATTTAATAGTTGTAACTGTCCGCTTCTCATTCCCTCTAAAATCATAGAAAAGGGCTTGTTAAAATCGAGATGTTCTTCGCTTATTTCTATGTTTCTAACCCGCGATTGTGGTTGTCCAAAAATAAAATTTCCAAAACCCTCAAGTATACTTTCCTCTAATATTTCCTCCAAAGAAGGAAGAACTTCATAAATTTCGTCCAATCCCTTGATCTTGCCCATATAAACTACATTGCAATGCATATTGTTTTGTAGAGTGACATCGAAAACTTTAGAAGCTATATCCTCCGGATTTTTTATGGGACTATTAAAGAATAGTAGCATAATGTAATGCTGCCATGGCACCAGGAAGGCTGAATCATCTAATATCTTCTGCAACTCTCCCCAAAGCATCAATTGTGGCCATTGAGTTTCTTCAGCGTCAGAACCACTCAACGCGATGATTCCAAAGATATGCATGCCTTCTGCTGGAAGAAATCCCACTTCTTTGGCAACATTTTTAAGCCCTTCTGTAATTTCCTCTCCACGCACTATTCCTTGTATCATCACAGAAGCCACGAAGCTCTTATTTTCTAAAATAAATCTCTTTAATCTCAAGAGCTGCTGCGATGCTTTGTCAGCCTCTTTAATTTCTTCTATTGCCTTGCTCATGGCCTCGTAAAGCGCCCAATCTTTGATGGGCTTTACTAAAAAGGCAGTTACATTGAGTCCAACCGCTTGTTGCGCATACTCAAAGACATCATAAGCTGTCACGATTATAACTTTTCCATGAAAACCTTCACTTCGCAATCTACTTAAGGAGTCGAGGCTACTACCCCCGGGAATCTTCAGATCCAATAAAACAACGTCGGGGTCCCATTGTCGGGCCTTTCTTTCAAAATCAGGGATATTTGATGCTTCGTCAAGCTCGAGAAGCAAAGGGTAAGACTTAAGCATTTCCACCAATGCTTTTCTTTCTAACGGTTCGTCCTCCACTACGAGTACTCTTCTGGACACCAATTTCAATCCCCCATAGAAGGCATACATATACTTACTTTTGTGCCTACATTGGGCTCGCTCCAAATATCAAATGAAGCATCGCTGCCGTAATGCAGCTTCAGTCTTTCTTTTACATGAGAAATTCCAACGCCTTCTTTGATTTTCTTTAAAGAGCAACCAACACCATTATCTTCTACATTGATTTCTAATTTCCCCGCCCTTACTCTTCCTTTTACGAGCACAACACCTGGGCGTAACGATGGTTCTATGCCATGTACAACCGCATTTTCTATCAGCGGTTGGAGTATTAGAAAAGGAATCTTGCACGACAAAGCTGCTGACTCTACATCCAAAACATAAGAAAATCGATCGCTAAATCTGACTTTTTGAATTGCTAAATACTGCTTAAGACACTCAAGTTCACTGCTTAAATAAACCAGCTCGTCAGACGATTGCCTTCTAAGAATATATCTAAGATATTCAGCGAATTGAATGGTAAGTTCTTGCGTTTGCGGCGCACCCTCAAACATGGCCAAACGCGACATGATGTTTAAAGTATTGAACATAAAATGCGGATTGAGCTGATTCTGAAGGGCTTTAAGTTGTGCCATCTTTAAGCTTCTCTCAAGCACTTCCTTGTCGCGTTGTGCCTTCACTAACTCCATCGTCTTGTGCAATAATTTGCTTTCAATTAGGTGGCGTTCGCAGAGTTCTACTATATGCGATGCCATCACATTTAAAAGATTCATGGCATTAAGGAGAGTAGTCTCATCTACGATCGGCAAGGATAAAAAGTCGCGAACCCAATCATCAACCTCATTTGCGCTACAGGGCCAAAGGGGAACTAACTCTTTTCTAACTTCCTCTTCTGTGTATGGTCTAAGCAAAACCTGACCGCACAGTAAAGTGCCAACAAATCTTCCTTCAATGATCAACGGGCTTGCCATATCTATCAATCCGCAATGACATCTATAAACTAACGGCCCATCGACATCTAAGGCATGTTCCCCTCCCCATGCATCGCTTTTCTCGCACCCACATTTACCTTCCGGGTGAGAACGAAGTCTGCGGCAAAAAGCGCAAAAATTGCTTGGTATAGTTAAGGCGGTGCCATCTGTCGTCGCTATCACGGCACCTACATTCATTGCTGCAGCAAATCTGTCCACAAGGTTCTTAAGTGTATTTAGTTCAATTATCTCAGTCCACCATTCGTAAGAACCATAGGAAGCCATTTACTGTCTCTCCAAGCAAAATAAATTTATATTCAACTTTTAACTTTAATTTTAACTTTGCTTATTATTATTTATTATAACGTAACTGGTTACTAAACATGATCGATTTTGCCCAGCTTTTTAGGTGATCTTGTTAAAACACGCGATCCCGAATTACAAATGTTTAATTCTGATCCCGGTGCCATCGTGGCAATTTAGCTAACGTCAGGCATCTAAAACAACTTTTTCTACTTTATCAATTGGCCAACCCAAAATCATTGATCCCAC
>NZ_CALETC010000030.1:0-38446 GCF_937920065.1 Acetomicrobium mobile | reverse complement strand
GACTCGTTCGTTATCGTAAATAATACCGATGCGTCATTGTGGCATGTTATAATATCTTAGTAGCAAATGAATTATTAATTTATAAAGGGGGATTGAGCCATGAAATCAATGAAAAGGGCAGTCTTTCTCCTTTTCTTGATAACTGCCTCGATGCTGTTTGTAAATTCTGCCTTCGCTGCCATGGGTGAAATACAAAGTTTTACTTTCAAAGGCACCGAAACGGACCTTCTGGGGACGAAGGAGACCTTGAAACCGGACGGCAAACCTGATGCTCATTTCATTGTTTCCATTAAAGGCGCCGGAGCTGTCACGGGGGTGGAGCTTAAAGCTCTAGGAACGGATAGGGCGTGGGACACGATTCCCGGCAACGAGAAATGGGGAATGATCGTACAGGACGGCAAGGGAGAGGATTTAACAACTGCCTCGGGGTCTTTTTCAACCAAACCATTTCTCGCCCTAATTACCCTTCATCTTTACGTTGCCGACGACGGCACTGCCTTTTCGGAAACACGGGAATATGAGGTCACCGTTTCATTCATGGACGGGAGCACCGCAACGGCGAAGACAACCGTCCCGGGGATGCCCGATATCTTTAAGCCCAAAGAAGCTGAAAAGGTCGAGTTGCCCGAGTCCGAAGAACTATCGGCGGTCTTATTGGGAATTGGAGACAAAGACGTCGTAGGAAAGTCAGAGAAGATCAAAGGAGACGGAGTAAGAGACGCTCACTTTAAAATCCGATTTAACACCGTATCCGTAGTTGAAGAAATTTCGATAAGAAACGTGGATGGCACATCTTCGGCGTGGGACACCGTTCCCGGCAACGGAATATGGGCCATAGCGGTCTATACCGACGGCAAGCTGCGAAACAGGGAGGATGGAAGCGTAAAATTTGCCGTAGAGGGCGATACGACCTTGGACCTTTGGGTTGCCGACAACGGCTCCATTGCAGCCGGCGCTACGCGATATGAAGTGATCGTTAAGTTCAATGACGGCACGGTCTTGCACAAGGTAGCCGAATGTGAAAAAGCTGCCAAGCCAATCCCGGACAAGGGTGTCCTTTCAGCAGTACTAATCGAGCCCTCAAAAGGAGATCTGACCTCAAGAAGCGAGGCACTAAAGGGCGACGGAAAGCCCGACTGGAAGATCGCCCTTGAAATGGTAGCCGAGGGAAAGATCATCAACTTCATCGTCCGCGGCGATGATGGAGCCTCGGAATGGGATACGATACCAGGAAACGGGAAATGGCTGGTGGCGGTGACGGATTCCTCCGGAAACGTCTTAAACGAAAGCAATGGCTCAGTTTCTTTAGATGTGTCCGGGAAGAAGGACTTCAACCTATGGCTCACCGATAACGGTACTATCACAGAAGGTGACGTGAAATATAAAGTCCTCGTGGTAATGAGCGACGGAAGCATCCTGGAAAAAGAGGTGGTCCGTGCCAGTGAAGGAGAGCAAGCCCCAAAGGCTGTGGCGCCTTCTGGCGCAGCTCAGGTTTCAGACAAAATTCGGGCAACTTATGTCGGTAAGGGCCCGATGAACTACCTGAAAAAGGGCGAGGTTTCATCTCTTCTTGCTACGCCCGACGCAAATCCCGACGCTCACGTGCTGCTCAAGCTCATTAATACCAAAGGGACCATAGAAAGCATAACCATTAAGGCAAAAGACAGCAAAAGCGGAACCTGGGATACCATTCCGGGAAACGGCATATGGAATATAGTAGTTACCCGCGCGGCGTCTGGGGGAATACTGTCTAATACGGACGGGTCTTTCAATATGGAGGTCGAAGGAGACACGGAACTGCACCTCTGGCTGGCTGACAACGGCAATTTCGGCGCCGCACCAGAGAAGTTCGATGTTTATATTGCCTTTGAAGACGGGCGCTTGCTGAAAAACACCATAAAAAAGTAACCGCACAATTTATATGAAAGGGTCGCTATGCACGAGCGACCCTTTTTCTTTTTAATTTACGTTAAGCTATCTCGAAAAATCCGCGTTCAAGACATTAAAGCTCTAGCTCCAAGTCGATGAAGCTTACCAGCAATTTTACCGCGCCTTCTACGTCGCTTAGGCTTACCGTTTCGCTTGGCGAATGGACGTATCTCGTAGGTATAGAAAGCGTCGCCGAAGGAATGCCTTCCTTTGTCCTTTGAAGGACGGCAGCGTTAGTGCCGCCAAAGGTCAAAACTTCCTTTTGGTAAGGTACGCCTGCCTTTTGTGCTGCCTGCTCCAGCAGTTCGACGACCTTCCTGTGGCTTATCGAGGCTCGATCCTTGATCTTTATTGCAGGGCCTTTGCCCAAAGCCATGGCATGTCTTTTAAGCCCTTTGGGATAGTCTGCCGAGTCAGTCACGTCTACGGCAACGCAAAGCAGGGGAGAAAAATCGTATGCGGCCACTGATGCTCCAACAAGCCCAATTTCTTCCTGAACGGAAAAAGACCCTATAACCGTGTGCCTGGGGTCTTTTAAATTCTTGAAGACTTCAACTAAAACGGCACAGCCGATCCTGTCGTCCATGGATTTGGAAACAAGATATTTGCCGTTTTCGTAAAAATATGAATCATAGACGCCAAAGGTGCCTATGGGGACTATGCTTTCCGCTTCCTTTCGGTCGCAGGCGCCGATGTCCACAAAAAGGTGATCGAAGGTCAGGTTCGATAAATTTTTCTTTTGCTCCTCGGGCGTTTCACCTTCGTAGTAAACTACGCCCGTGGCCTTGGGGAATCTGACCCTGTGGCCCACGTAGGTATAAGGAGAAACTCCGCCAACCGGTTCTATCCTCAGGAACCCTTTATCGTCGATGTTTGTGACTACAAGTCCGATTTCGTCTATATGGGCATCGAGCAGCACCTTTTTGTCACTTTTGCCTTTTTTCCAAACCAGCAAATTGCCCAAGGGGTCAAATCTATGGCCGTCTATGTGGCCTTCAAGGTGTTTTAAAACGACTTTTTGAACTTCCTCTTCCCTGCCGCTTGGACCGTAACTTTCGGTGAGTTCCTTTATCAGATCAATCATCTTGCAAAACCCTCTCCTTCTTCTAAGATCTTGCCCACCAGTGAAACCGTGTTTTTAAAATCATCCACGTCGATTACAGATAGGGGACTGTGAATGTAGCGAGCCGGAACGGAAATTACGCCGGCAGGCACTCCCCCGCCAGTCTTAGCGAGGCGCGCAGCGTCGGTCCCTCCTGCGGTTCTCCTCTTCGGCTGGTGTTTGATGTCGTATTTTTGAGCAACCTGCAGTATTGATTCGTAAATCTTTTTATTTACTACGTATCCTCTGTGCATGAAGGTGATGGCCGGACCGTCTCCCAGGTGAGTTGCCCACTGGTGTTCGGGGAGCCCGGGATCGTCTCCTGCAGTCGTTCCCTCGATCACCAAGGCCAAGTTGGGTTGAAGCTGTTCAAATAACACCGCGCTTCCCCGCAGGCCTGTTTCTTCCTGCACCAAAAAGGCGAAGTAAATATCGTCTTCGAAACGTTCACTTCTTTCTATTATCTCCATAAGTACTGCGCATCCTGCCCTGTCGTCGAAGGCCTTTCCGGTTGCGCGTGAATTTTCACACCTGAAGTCCGTCGCAAAGGAAACGTAATCGCCAATCTCTACTTTTTGGGTGGCCTCGTCTTTTGAACTTGCGCCGATATTTATGCGGAGATTTTCGTATTTGGGTGACTCCAGGATCTCGTTTCTCTTTTGAAGGTGTATGGCCTTGTAGCCAATGACGCCGGGCACTTCTCCCTTGATCCTGACGTGTTTTCCCACGACGACCCTGGGATCGACGCCCCCTACTGGAGCAAAGGACAAAGTCCCATCGTCTTCGACGTTTGTCACCATGAAGCCAACCTCGTCCATGTGTGCAGCCAACAAAAACTTTCTGTTTGACTTAGTCCCTTTTTTGAAAGCAATTAAGTTGCCCAGCACATCCACCTTGACACTATCGACCTTGCTTTCTATTTTTTCTTTTATGAAATCCCTGACGCGCCCCTCGTCTCCCGAGACGCCGTCAAGCTCTGTCAATTCCTTCAGGTACAACGCCTTCACCTCTTTCCTTACACGCCTTATATGGTGCTTGCCAAGGCAATAAGTCTTGCCGTTTCTTCTATGTCACGGGGGTCTGCTACTTCAACGGGCGTGTGCATGTACATGAGCGGTATGGAAACGAGCGCCGTTTTGATGCCAGACCCTGTAATTTGCACTTCGTCCGTGTCCGTACCGGACCTTCCCGGCGTGGGTTCAAGCTGTATTTTCACGCCGTTACGCTTCGCCACATCTGAAAGGGCCTTGTAAAACTCCCTGTTTATGACGGGACCAACGGCTAAGGCTGGACCCTCAGAAATCTTTATTTGGGGAAATTGAGGGACCTTTTCATTGGCGTGAGTCACGTCTACCACTATGGCCTCATCCAGTCCCAGCTCGTAAGCCACGGAAACCGCTCCGGGACCTGCGATCTCCTCCTGGCTTGAAAATATGAAATAAACGTCCGCCCTGTTTTTTATAGCCTGAAGATTTTGAGCCGCCAAGATCAAGGCGGCACAGCTTGCCCTGTTGTCCAGGGCTTTGCCGGAGACTTTGCTTCCAAGCTCAGCACATTCTCCTTCGATTACGCAAATATCTCCCACGCTCACATGTTCTCCCAAGGATGAACATGAAACATCTACGAAAATATCATCGAAGCTGGGGACTTTCCCCCTTTGGTCCTCCTTTTGAAGGTGCGGGGGAAGAAAGCCAACGACGCCTGAAGCAACGCCTTGCTTCGTAAATATCTTTATCCGCTGGGACAAAACGACTTTGGGATCGACACCGCCGATGGGCTCAAGCCTTATAAAACCTCTTTCTTCTACTTTGGCGACGACAAAACCTAACTCATCGACGTGTGCGAATATCCCGAGTTTTTTTGTGCCCTCGCCGCGTTTTAGAGCTATTAAGGTATTAAGCCTGCTTGTTTTTAAAACGTCCGCGTAAGGTTTTATTTTTTCCTCGATGAGCTTTAGCGCCTCATCTTCGTACCCTGAGGGCCCGTCCACGCCTGAAAGACATTTAAGCAAAGAAACCGTCTCCAATGACATCACCCCTTTAAATGAGCTTAACAGATTCTGCTTTATTTTTGAACAGGCTCATATCAAGTATAATCAGTATCAGCTACAAAAGGGGGATATGAGAGCAGATGATAAAAATTGCTGCCTCCTGTGGGATAAAAATCTATGCTCCGCGTCAAAGCAGGGTGTCTTTTTTCAACAGTCCTTACTTGGCGCATTTCGAGCATCGAGCTGTTGATATTTACCCTCTTTCTTCAAAAGCGCCTTCTCCAGTAGAGGGTAGGGTTAGATATATTTATGAATTTTCCGCTCCGAAGACGAAGCAATTTCAGATGCCTACGAAAGAATATCTGATCGCCATCGAAACACCGATCAGTTCCGAGTATCTCGTTCGCATACTTCACGTTAAACCCAGCGTTATGGTAGGCGATTACGTAAATGTGGGTGAGCCGCTAGGTGAAATGATAAGAAATGGCCACTTTGATACCTGGACGGATCGTCATTTGCACGTGGAAATAAGGCCGTGCGATAATCTGCTCAGGGCAAGAGGCGGCCTTCCAATTCACTTGATATTTGAAGGAAAATCAAACGACACGGATTCAACGTCAGAAAAGACGCGGTGTAGCATGCTTACCCACAACGAACGCACAAAACTATCTGCATTTATTGGAAAGGTTGTGGCCTTAAAACCACGATCCGTCTTAGCGGAAGGCCCAAACACATGCATTGGTCCTTTTGTCGGAATGCCGGTCTTCGTCGGTAATGGAATAGGAATTTTAGACGGAGGCGTGCCGCATTACGGCTTTGGCGGAGTATTATCGCTTGATGAAGTGAAAATCGGCGACCCCGTGTTTCTTGGCAACGTAAAGATAGGACGTGTGGCAGAAAAGTTCGCCGACGGCTTTTCAAGGTTTAAAGCCCTGTCATTTTCGGTCAAATTGGAAGAACTTTCCATGAAGGGCATTTCAAGCTATATAAGTTTGGACGGCGCCTACAGATGGAAATTCATCCCCCAAGCCGGCAAGGAAATAAACTTGGAAGGCGAAATAGCAATTAATATCTGCCCGCAAGGCCGAGTTCATCTTTGATCGATTCGATCTCTCCTTCCGTGGGCTTTCTCGGATAGTTGTAGATGGGGCCCAGGGGCGATTCGTTATAAAAGGGCCTGTTACACCCGGGACATCCCGAAGTCATGAAGGGCGCGCCGCTATTTACCACAAGTTCTAACGTATTTTCGTCCACTCCAAAGCTGATTACCCTGCCATTTTCAAACTTCATTTTTTCTGCCCTGCCAAAGCCGTTTGCGATCAAGTAATGGGCAAGTTGAACCCGCCTGTAAGCGGATACATCGGGGCTAGAGTTTTTGGCCAAAGGCGTCCCCTTTATTGGCGTAAAGGCGAAAAGCCCCACAGTTATGCCTTGGTCGTGCAGGACTTGGATAGTACTTACCATCTCCTCTTCGCTTTCGCCCAGGCCGGCTACCAGGTGGGTGGTTGCCTTGCCAACTATCTTTTTTACCTCCTCGAGGGCGTGCAAATGAGTCCGCCAGGAATAAAAAGAATTTGCCCCCTTGCCTTTTATGGCTTCAAAAAGTTCTGGTGTGGCCGCGTCAAGGGCAATCCCGATGCGTTCTGCCCCGGCGTCTGCCAAGCGCTTTATATCTTGACTCGGAAGAGGATGACAGGCAACGGATATGGGAAGGTCGCACGTCCCTTTTATCCTTGAAACTATTTCTAGGAGATCTTCTACGACCCCCGCGTAATTAACTGACTGAACGCATATCCTTTTAAAACCGTGATCGCTCGTTCTTAGCGATTCGATGACTCCCTCAAGCTCGAGCTTTGGCCACTCTACCCTCGAGAGCATCTTTTGGTCCGAAAAACTTTCCCTCGCCTGGGGGCAAAACTTGCAATTGGCCAAACACTTTCCCTCAAAATAAGTGAGAAGATGAGCCGTAGTCGGGGCAACTTGAAGTTTAGCCTTGCAAAAACCCAAAAGGACACCCGTTCCGAGAGCTACTCTTATATACTTAACCATTTTTATCCTCCAAACCTGAGCGGAACCGCACAACATCCTTCAACGCTTTGCACGATCAGACCAAGGCTCTTTGCGCCTTTGAGCGTTTCCTGTCTTGGCATCACGATCCCGTCAACGCCGGCATTAAGGGCTGAAATTTCATACTCGAGGAGTCGCGGCCTCATGCAGCCAAGCATTATGGGAATATCGGGCCTTTTAAGCCGGGCGGCAGAAATTAGTTTTCCAACTTCTTCTGCCGCAGGAGGGAGGGCCTTTTCAAAGGCGGTACCGACCGTCGGCACGAGCACTAAAAACACTAATGCGCTTATCGTTTTTGAGCTTGCGATTTCAAGCGCCCTTTCTTCGCCCAATAATTTGCCCCCGTGCAAGCCTATCGTGATGTGGGGCACAACGGATGAAACAGATGTGACCAAGGCATCCAGCGAGCGCTCATAATCCTCGACCCTTTTTTCGATTCCTATTACCTCTTTTATGGACTCGTCAGCTCCTATGAGATCAAAGGATATTACGTCTATGCCCGCCTTGCCAAGATCACAGGCAAGTTCTTCGGGCACGAGGCCGCAATGGACGTTTATCGCAAGGTTTGTTTCACACTTGATGCGCGCCAAGACATCGACGAAGCTTTCCAAAGGCACCCACCCGTTACTGTTATAACCACCGCTTACAAGGACGCCTTTAAAGCCTTTTTTGTCAAAACCAAGGCATTTTCGGTAAAGCTCCTCTGGGCTGGGACAGGAAACCATGTGTTTTAAATATTGCCGCCCGCAGTGTTTGCAGTTCATCGCGCAAGCTTTCCCGGTTATGGAAACCGAAGGAAACTTGGGGTAAGGATAGTAAGCATAGAACTTTTTGCTTCGGTTGAATTTTTTTAAAAACGCGTCTTTCGTCTGCATGGTATCATTCATCGCTTCATTAACCACTCATAAGAGGCGTATTTTTCTATCAGCTCTTTGGCCAAACTAATTTCTTCGGAAGACAGCTCTCCTTCCTCGAAACTAACGCCAAAGGACTCCTCAAAGCCGAGCCTCATCGCTTTTTTTACCTCTTCAAAACTCGGTTTTTCGCCAAGTTCCCGTTTTATTGACGTCACCCTTTCATAAGCGGAAGAGATGAACTTGTCCGTGATTTTTTCAGGGCTTACCCTTAAAAGCTCAAACATGAGCCTTATATCAGGATCTATGAGTATGGTGCCGTGTTGCAAGACGCATCTCCATTTCCTGGTCTGCGCGCTTCCTGAGATCTTTTTGCCTCCTACCGATATGTCGTTTAGGGGGCTAAAGCATGCGTCAAGGCCGAGACGTTTGAAGCCTCTTATGAGCCCTTCGCAAATTGCCTCAAAAGACTTTTCGATGTCCCTTGGGACGTCATTTTGCCCACAAACGACGCTATAGGTAAGCTCGCCGTCTTGGTCGTGAAACACGGCTCCTCCGCCAGTGATGCGCCTTACAACTGCCACGCCGCGTTTTTTAGCTACTTCAAGGTCAACTTCGCGATCGACGCTCTGAAAATACCCAAGCGATACAGTTGATGGTTGCCATCTCCAAAATCTCAAGGTATTAGGCGACTTCCCGCCTGCCTTTAACCTTAAAATCGCCTCGTCTATGGCCATGCTGTAAAAAGGTTCGTCCACTCTTAATGGCAGCAATCTCCAGCTTTTCATATCTTATCCCCTCAAAGATCTCATTATCGCTTCAACGAAGTGTTTTGGTTCGATCATGGGCGTTTCAACCTTCGTCTCAGAGTAAAATTTCTCCAACGCTTCCAGCAAGCTTTCCCTATCGGCACTTACGCCGACGAGTCTTCCTTCAAGCTCGTCAAGCGCCTCTTCAGGATACATAAAAAAATCCCCGCTTATCCGAATTTCCGATATGCTGTCTCCGTCTAACTTTAAAGAAACCTTTATGATCCCTTTTGGGGCTTTGAATTCGCCGTAATACATCTTTTTCTCCCGTTAGAGAAAGATCTGCCCTGTGAAATCTCTCAAGGCAGCAAATATTCTTTTCCTAAAGCTGTGCCCGCCCGTTATTTGCAAACAAAATTATTATAGCAGCTGTGCTATAAAGTGGAATGACCAAAAGAGACACATCAAAAGGTAATGGTGCTTTCTTTTGTTATATGGTCGTAGTAGCGACGACGTTGAGAATTGTGTTTGGTATGAAAATATGATATTTTACAACTGACAATATCTGACCTTTACGGGAGGCGTTACATTGAAAATACGGGAATCAGCGGAAAACTATCTGGAAACCATTTTGATCTTAACTAAACGGCAGGGTTCCGTCCGTTCTATAGACATTGCAAAGGAGCTTGGTTTCAGCAAGGCCAGCGTGAGCGTTGCCATGAAAAAGTTGCGCGAAAACGGATGCATAAAGATGGACAGCGATGGTTACATCACGCTAACTGATAAGGGGCGCTCAATTGCAGAAGCCATTTATGAACGACACACCTTACTCTCAAACTGGCTCATGCAATTAGGCGTTGACAGGGAAAGGGCTGTAGAAGATGCCTGCCAAATCGAGCATGTCATCAGTGATGAAAGTTTTGAAGCGCTCAAAGGGCATGTTGCTAAGCGTAAAGATTCTAAGTGCAAATCATAAAAAGCTGAGTGCCTTGTTGTAAGAATTAATGCCCTTCAGAGTAAGATTTGCGTTTCTTTTCTTCATTGCAAAAGCCGCTGCAAAAGGCACATCCTTCGCGATTGACACAATTTTCGCACTCATGCAACTTCTTGAACTTACGTACAAACAGGCATAATGCCAGCAAGCCACTGACCGCAGCAATTACGGTTCCCCACATATGTTTCGGACTCCTCTATTAGGCTAACGAACCGGTAAATAATTTACTGACTTCCTCGTCTCCTGCAATCAGGCGGACAGCAAGCCACCGTAAGTCATAAGCCGATGCTCTTTCGTCGTCGGCCAAAGCTTCTTGCAGTACGTTGAGTGAACGATTGAGTTGAGGCCCGTAGTCAAGTCGAAAGTCATTGATATCTCCCGCCAACTGATAGGTATCGAGCAAAGCATCGCAAAGTTCTGCCTTGCCCACGCCCCTTTTTGCCATGGTCGGAACGACCTTTACCCCTAACTCTTCGCTCAGGCCATTGACATCTATCTTTATCCTTGCGCTTTCTGCCGCATCCATCATGTTGAGCACCACTACCATCGGTATCTTCATCTCTAGAAGCTGAAAGGTGAGCACGAGATTGCGCTCAAGATTTGACGCATCCACGACATCCAAGACAATATCAGGCCTTTCTTTGAGCAAAAAGTTTCTCGCAATCCTTTCTTCCAGGCTGTAAGAAGTCATGCTGTAAGTACCGGGAAGATCCACCAGCATAAATTTATATCCTTTGTAGTTCATCCGTCCTACCCGTTTTTCTACAGTCACCCCCGGGTAATTTGCCACAAATTGACGCATGCCTGTCAACATGTTGAAAAGCGTTGACTTGCCCGAGTTTGGCTGACCTGCCACTGCCACGACTATTTCTGTCATAAGAGAATCACCCCAATTTCTCTTGCCTCTGAATGGCGGATGCTAATGTGGTTATCCCTGACAAGCAATTGAACAGGGTCGACTAAAGGTGCATTTCGCACAACTTCTATTACAACTCCAGGGATAAGGCCCAAATCCATCAATCTTTGCCCGGTGATGCCTGTAGCCTTGATTTCTATGATGAGGCACTTGTCGCCGGGCTTCAGAGTATTCAATCGTACTGTATCAGTCATGTGATATCAATCCTCTCTGGCTACAAGTATTTTGTTCGCAATGCCCCTGCCCAGGGCAATAGTGCAGTCTTTTACCTGCAGTAGCACGGGACCTGCCCGTGATGAATTTAACACTTTGACTTCTATGCCATCGTAAAGCCCCATGTTTGACACGCGCATTGCAAGGCCTTTACCGTAGCTTCCGATATTGACTACACGTCCCTTGACGCCAGGTGGAAGCATTGTAAGCGGCACAACGGTTCTATCCTTGTTTTCCACGTAAAATTCCTCCTTGCAAAACTCTCTAATCATCCAAGTAGCTTCCAGGTCCTCTAATCATCGCGAGAACAAACATTAAAATGACAAAAATCGCATAAAAGCCGCCCATGGCTTGCACTCCCGTCAGACCTAGCGCATTTCCGCCCGTGAATATGGTGGTGGCCAACAAAAGGCCCAGTAAAACAGGATATAAGGCCGATACCAACATCCACAGCGTGCTTCCTGTCTCCATCTTTACAGCCAACAATGTTGGAATACAGGGCGGAAAAACTACCATGAAGACCATTAATGCTAGGGCATGCAAATCAGTCCAGCCAAGGGCGCCTTTGCCTACGCTTTCTTCCAATCTGTCACCAGTACCGAGACCAAAAATGCCTCCTAAAGTCGCAACGCTGCTTTCTTTGGCTGCAAAAGAACTGATGAGCGCTATATTAACTCTCCAATCAAACCCTGCATATTTGGTGACGGGCTCGACGACCTTCCCAACCATGCCCAATGCGCTGTGAACTATGACATCATCCCGCAATTGCGACCTTAGGATTTTTCTTTCCCTTTCAAAGGAACGGTATGCCTTGGAAACTCTCGCGGCTTCTTTGTCAATTTCCATCGCTCCTTTTGACTTAAATCGCCCTCTGTTAACCAGCTTGTAAAATTCAGAATTCTTGGCCTCAAAATTCCGGTGAACTCTTTCCAGTCCGGCTTCACTCCTTGCAGCTTTCTTCGCGGAATCGAACTTATTGCTGAAATTGATCAGCTCCACCAAACCTTCACCTGCCAGGATATGGGCGTAAGGTGAGTCCTCACCCACTGATGCGAGCAAATTTTCAACCATTTGGGCTGATTCCCGGGAATACGCATCTCTCTTGGCGGCATTCAGGCCTGGCAAATTGGTAAGAGCAAATACTATGATCATAACTAAAAGGACGACAGAAACGATCTTTCGAAAGAATAACCACAATCGTTCCCAACAGCGCTGAACTACTCCCGAAACAGTAGGAATCCGGTAGGGAGGCATTTCCATTACAAATGGAGCCACTTCCTTGGTTTTTAGCACTGTGAGGGACAGCACCTTGCTCACTGTTAAAGCTATTACTAAACTAATAGTAGATATAAAAGTGATCGCAAATCTTTTGTGCGCGCTATAAAACACCTCTATCAGGAGTATATGAAGAGGTGTCTTCGCCAGGCAATTCAGAAGTGGAATTATCAGAATTGTGGCATGTCGCGCTCGCTGATCCTTAATCCCTCGTGTGGCCATGATACCAGGAACAGCGCATCCACCAACTATGACTCCGCCCAATACCATGGGAAATACGGACTGCCCGTGCAGACCAAATTGGCGGAGCACCCTGTCCATGATGAAGGCCATTCTTGGCACGTATCCAATATCCTCTAGTATTGCAACGATACTGAAGAGCATTGCAAATATCGGGACATAGTTTATGACGGCTAAAAGCCCGTCAAGAACGCTTAAAATAATGGTTCTCAGCGTCGGGTCAAAAAGAATTCCCTCACCTGGCAATAGTTGAGCCACAAAATTCCGAAAAGTGGCAAGCAAAGGCCATGTGTAGTTAGTCAGCTGATAGCCTTTACCGATGCTCAAATAGTATAAAAGGTACAACACGCCGGCCAGGACAAGTGGTCCGAGAAAACGGTTGAGCACCACGCGATCTATTTTGACACTTAAACTTTCTTTCCAGCGACTTTCTCTAACTGCGCACTTATCGAACACCTCTACAGCCTTGCGATAGTAGGCTATAGTCACCAACTTGGCCGGTTCCGTTTGCGTCTCCTCTAAAAGTCTCTCCCGTTCATTATCGACAAGTCGCATTATATCCATATTGAGCCTCCTTCATATATAACCACCTCTAAATGGCAGGGGGCATCCTACAAAGAGAAAAGAGAAGGATGCCCCGGCAAAGGCTTTAGCAATTACTCCATGTCATAAGCCCTTACCCAAATGACGGCACCAACCTCATGGTCTTTGCCATCTATCTTTTCGCCCTCCATGAGAGCGGCAAATCCCCACCATCCGGCCTTTGGAATCCCGTAAGTAAAAATTCCATTATCATCTGCTTTAATAACTTGAGTCACATGCGCGGATGACGGATATCTTTGACCTGGGCATACAAGGTCACTGAAGGCTCCTGCGTTAAGTCTTTCCACTTCAATTTCAGCAAATGGAACAGCTTTGCCTTTGTGCTTTACCATGCCCTGAAAGGCGTTGCCCGTCCAAAGGCCGTAGGGCTTGCAAAGCGGTACAATTTCAGCATCCAGGCCAAGCTCTGCGTCCCAGTCAGTGGGAAATCCTGCGTTATTCACAACAAGCTTGGTGTATTGGGTTATGTAAGTCTGTTCCATGTCTTCGTAATAGGGGCGCGGCACAAGATAAAATACGAAGTCGCCCCCACCCTTTGCCACAAATTTACTCTTCCAAGATTTTGCTCCATGAAACTCGAAATCCTTAAGCCCATCGGTGAGATCTTGTGTTTTCTTCTTGTGAAAAACCCCAAATTTAAGCGGTTTTTCCATGTTCATAGTGTAATGAGCCTCTGCAGGGTGAGTGAATATTATCTGGAGATCGATTTCGTTGCTTTCGCCCTCTTCTATGATGTCATCCGAAGGCAAGATCATTTGAAAATGTGCCATGGAAGAGGCGGAATACGCCAAAACAATCGCAAGACTCAACGATACAGCAAACAGAACTTTTTCAAAAAACCTGCATATTTTTGCCATTCACGTTCGTCTCCTTTGCCGCTTTATTTAAGATACTCTTTTTTCCGCGCCTGTAAGCTCGGGGCCTTGTTTGACGACCACATGACCCGGGCCCGCATCGAAAACTACCAGATACTTGCCCTCGGGTTTGCGCAGAACCAGTTCGCCGTGTTCATCGAGCTGAGATTGGAATATAATGAGTTTTTTCTCAAATAATTCAGGTTTCAAATCTGAATAGCTGAAATCCTTGCCGTGGCCATCAATTTTGCATCCAAGTTTTTCTAAGTAAGCTGCCCTTTCCGAAGGCTCACTCGCAAACAGGGCCTCCAAATACTCATCTCGAACTGAGGTGTTTCCCTCAAAGACAGAATCCTCCACCAGATAGATCCTTATGCCAGCAGCAGAGGATCCATCGGAAAACCCTCCTTCCACATAGATTGTTCCATCTTTCAGGTCTTCTACGTATAGTATCGGGGTATGTGCATACGCTGTTGCTGCAGAAAATAGAAAGACCGCCAAAATTGCCAATATCGCCTTCAATCGAATTTTCATCCACTTCCATCCTCCTTTACTACTATTTTTTCTTCATCGACCCTTCTTCATGCTCGCCCAGAGGCTGTACCGGTACATTACGAGTTAGTTATGACTAACCTCAAGGTTAGTCAATTCCTTTCCCGTAGGTGCTGAGTGTGTAGTTTAATCAAGGAAAGGGACCACATAGAATTTTTAGTTAGTGATGACTAACTCTCCGTGGTTGAATCTTATACAATTTTACTTTGGATGTCAAGGACTATTTCAACAAAAAGATTACCAATACCTATGTCGAAGGATGGAGCACGAATGCTAAAATGCTAAAACGAATCTCCTTTGGCTTAAAAAACACAGAGGTCTATGTCAGAAAGATGATGTGTGAGTTCTCACCGCTTGAAGCTTTCCACACTATTTGAAATAAAGCTGCTTTCTAGTTGACAATGGAAACTATTGTTGGTAAAATTTTCTAAATAATGTAAACAATATTGCCGTGCAGGAGGAAAAATGTGAATAGAATAATGTTTGATATTTATAATTTAATCCAGGAGTTATCGTGGTGTTTCGGAAGTCAAGGCCTTGGCGGTAAATATTGCGGAGATTTATCATTTATTGAATTTATAGCATTGAAAAAATTATGTGAATACGATGATATCACAGTACTAGAAATGGCGAAAAAATTGAACATCACGAAAAGTGGAACAAGTAAAATCATAGATCGGTTGGAAAACAAAAGCTATGTTTTTAGAGAACCTTCACCGGTAGACGGTCGGGTTTGCTACATAAGAATTACCGATAAAGGTGTAAATGAGGTTTCAAAAATCATCAAACGTTACACCGATTATGTTAGTGAAATGCTCAAAGACTTAGACCCTATTGTCCTAGATCATATCAAGAAAGTTTTGGAACTTTTAGTAATCCTAGAAGCTAGGAGGGTCAGATCTTGAATCTTGAATTTCGGTGGATCAGATATTATATTGCCTAAAATGATCTATGAGCTTGCGCGATATGCTGATGCCTGATGGGATATCGGGCAACTCATCAGGGGCGAACCACCGGGCATCCAGGATCTCCCTACCGTCCGGCTTTATTTCTCCCGAAGCCCACTGAGCGGTAAAACCAACCATGATCGTGTGAGGAAAGGGCCACGGTTGGCTTCCAAAATAACGGATGTTTTTTACTTCTACGGAAACTTCTTCTTTTACTTCTCGCCTGACCGCATCCTCAAAACTTTCCCCAGGCTCGACGAACCCCGCGATTACGCTATATCGGCCGGGGGGAAAGTTGGCGTTTCTTGCAAGAAGTATTTTTCCTTCCCTTTCAACTGCCACTATAATGGCAGGCGTCACGGGAGGATAAAAGATTGCCCCACAGGAGGGACAAATTTTTCCGTTGTCAAATGGCGAAGGCTTTAGCCTACCGCCACAGGACATGCAAAATAAATGATGCCCGTACCACTTCATCAACTGAAATGCCCTTGCAGCTTTATAAAAGACTTCTTCGCCAAAAGTCGATCCCACTTCGCGCAATCCCATGGTAATCATGTTTCCCGGGACTGCAGCGTTATGGGCCATTTCTCCCCAAAATTCGTTGATGACCTTGCCTTTATCACGATCGCCTATTACGACAGTTCCTTTATTTATCAACAACCCAGAAAGTGCCCCAACATCGCAAGAGGTCAAAAGCCTTGGTTCAGAAGAACGACACAAAAGGAGTTTATCGTCCTTAAAAATATACCAAATTTCTTGCACTACATTTCCTCCTCGCAGGAACTACCTCCCTTAATCATTACATTATATTCTATAACAAAATTTTGGAAATTCTGATTAAACTCTTTTAGGATGCCTAAAATTAGCTTGGTTGTTATGATCTTGTCTGTGAGGCCGCCTACATCTTAGTAATTTTCGCTATTGCATGATAAAAGGGATAAAGTGGGAGGCCGATGGTCAATGAAGCAAAAATTTATACATTGGCAAGATGGCAATATGTGGGTCGGTTATTTCGAAGAGTTCCCCGATTACTGGGCTCAAGGAGAAGCGCTGAAAGAACTTAAAGAAAATTTGAAGGACTTTTGGGGGGATTTGATAAGCGGAAATATCCCCAACGTTCAATGCTCAAAAATTAGCCCATCTGCTCTCTAAGAAATCAACTATGTGCAACCAAATGGCCTCATGAAAGTTTACAAGAACTCCTCCACTGGTTAGCCTTGAGAGGAACAACCTCGCTATTAGCGGAAACAAAGAAACTATCTTCATCTCGTTCTATTACCAATCTACCATTACAGCGAAACTATAACTTCTCGTAATGCTAGTTTCTTATGCTCGCTTAGGAAATCCCGATCGTTAATAATGTAATTTGCTATACATTCCGGTCCAAAACAATAACACTCGAAGGCCTATATAGCAAAGAAGCCCGATGTTAAGCCGCTTATTCTAAGTAGCCTACAGGCTTTCCAGCACTTTCTCGTGAACCTTGAGGTCAAAGTCACTGTGAAGTACAAATCGAATGAGCTTTACATGTTTGAGTGCTGGTATTACCTCTTTGACCGTTTTAAGGGCAACTTCTGCCGCCTCTTCGACCGGATAGCCAAATATGCCCGTGGAAATGGCCGGGAAGGCGATGGAATCTATTTCGTGTTCATCTGCCAATTTTAATGCATTTCTGTAGCAATCTGCCAAAAGCTTGTCTTCAGGTTTGTCTATCCCGTAACGTGGGCCAAGACAGTGAATGACGTATTTATTTGGAAGGTTGTGTCCTCCCGTAATTACCGCCTCTCCGGGTTTTATGGGCGCAAGTGGGCGGCATTCTTCTTCAAGACCGGGCCCGGCAGCCCTGTGAATGGCGCCTGCAACTCCCCCACCCATCCTTAACCAGGCATTGGCAGCATTGACGATAGCGGTTACGTCGGGTTGTTTCACTATATCTCCTTTTACGCATTCGATCGTCACGCCGGATATTTCCTTTTTCATTGTCTTAACCTCCTTCAGAAATGGCATATTTTGTGCTTAAAGACCCTCGTTATGTCTTCCGCGATTTCTTTTTCAATATATAAAATATAAAAATTAAGGCAGGTATTTTAGGAATTTTAAGCGTTCTCTGCCTTTTTATTCATAGACAATAATATTATAACAGCTGTCTTTTTTTAGGGTTTAATACGTCCTGAGAATCGGCCTGCCTTTGGTCAAGTTTGTAATTTTTGTAACGCAGAAACCTATATCAGAACGATCAGCCCTGGCTCTTGCCACTTAAAATTTTCCACACTGGTTGAAATAAAGCCAAAAAACATTCTTGACATAGTTTCTTAAGCCTTGTAAAGTTATCCGGGGATTAGGTGTGACTTTTGTCTTCATAAATTAATCTTTAAAAACAGTAAGGAGGGTTTATCTTGAAAAGAAGCTTCATTGTGTCACTCGCGTTGATCTGCGTGTTTTTCACTTCTGTCGGTTTTGCTGATACGCCTTCCCAGCTTCGCTTTATGGCTGGACCTCCAGGCGGAAACTGGTTTGCTTTGGGCGGCGCCCTCGCTGACCTCTGGACTCAGACGGTTATCCCCACTACGAGCATAAGCGGCGGTGCTATTGCCAACATTATCAATGCAGATAAGGGAAAAGGCGATCTTGGTTTTTCCAATACTTCTATGGTTGCCGTTGCTCAAAAAGGTGGCATGCCTCCCTTTGAAACTCCCGTTGAGAACGCAACTATACTGGCAAACCTCTATACTCAGTACACTTATTTTATTGCCCGCAAAGATTTTGTGGAGAAACATAACATTAAGTCCCTTGACGATTTGGTTGCTCGTAAGATACCAACTCGTTTTGCAACACTGAAGACCGGAACTGGCTCCGAGTTCATGGTCAATGCCGTTTTTAAGTCCGGCTTTGGACTTGACTATCGTAATGCTCTGAAAGAATGGGGTGGCTCTGTAGAATACGCTTCCTACTCCGACGGTGCAGACCTGATTGCCGATAACCATCTTGACGTCTTTGCCTTCTCTGTGGGCAAAGTTGCCTCCATTGTAATGCAAATTGAAAGCCAGACAGACGTAGTTATCCTAGGAATGGAACAGGAAACCCTCGATAAGATTGGTGTTGATTACGGCACAGTAACCTTCACAGTAGATCCTGGCATTTACAAGTCTGTCAAAGATGAACCCGTAAAGGTAGTTGGAGATTATACCTGCATAGTAGTGCGCAATGACTTGGACGAAGACCTTGTATATAACCTATGCAAGGCAATGCATGAAAATCAAGATACTCTTGCCAAGGCCGTTGTTGACATGAAGGAATTAGATCCGGCCACGGCAATTCCAGGTGATCCCATTAAGAGTCACGCTGGAGCTGTTAAATACTGGACAGAAGCCGCTTCTAAGAAGTAGCTTATTGAGCGGTTGAACTTTCTTACTGCTCGAAAAAAGATTAAGGGCGGGCTTCTGAGCCTGCCCTTTGCTTTGCGATTTTTGTCAAGGAGGTGTTTCGTCTTATGAGAAAACTTGAAGGCGCTGTAGCAAAGGCTTTCTATGTCTATGTCCTTGCTCTGGGCTTATTTCATCTTTACACAGCTGTTTTTGGATCCTTTGAAGCATATTTACAGCGAGCAATTCACCTAACATGGGTGCTACCAATGGCATTCATTCTTTACCCCTTTGCCTCTTCGAAGAAAAGAGAACTCCCTGAGAACAAAGTCCCTTGGTACGACTGGATACTTGCCGTAGCTTCTACGGCACCTGGAATATACATCATAATGCACTACGACCAAATAATGATGCGTATCCAGGGCGTAGACGATATCACCATGATTCAGATGGTACTTGGCACTATGCTTATTCTACTGCTTTTAGAAGCTACTCGACGCGTCGTAGGGTTACCTCTTGTAATCGTAGCGTTGGCTTTTGTAATTTATACATATGTGTGCGACACTAGCTTACTTCCTGCCGTTCTCAGGGGTATTCCGACCGAATTCGATAGACTTATTGAGGGCATGTATCTTACAGACGAAGGTATTTTTTCGACGTCTTTAGGTGTATCTGCGACCTTTGTCATGATATTTTTAATTTTCGGCAGTTTCTTAGAAAAAAGTGGCATCGGAGAATATTTCATGGAGTTTGCACAAGCCTTTACCGGAACCGCAGCGGGAGGACCTGCCAAAATTGCAGTAGTAAGTTCTGCTCTATTTGGTTCTATTTCAGGATCAGCAGTTGCTAATGTTTATGGAACCGGCTCCTTTACCATTCCCTTAATGAAGCGCATTGGGTATAAGCCTCACTTTGCCGGAGCTGTAGAAGCGGTTGCCAGTGCAGGAGGGCAGCTCATGCCGCCAATAATGGGAGCGGGAGCCTTTGTTATGGCCGCTCTTTTAGGGGTTCCTTTTAAAGTAATAATGATAGCTGCCGTGCTCCCTTCTCTATTCTATTATGGCGCCGTTCTCTTAATGACTCATCTAGTCGCCCTCAGAGATGGTCTAAAAGGACTTCCACCGGATGAACTTCCATCTAAAAAGACCGTTCTTAAACGACTGTACTTGATGTCGCCCATTGCCCTACTTGTCTTTATGCTGCTAGCCGGATACACACCTATGTATGGAGCTATTGCGGGAATTGTTTTATCTTGGAGCATGTCGCTCTTTGATCCTAAACATAGAATGGGGCCAAAGAAAGTAATTGAAGCTATCCATGACGGAGCCAGAAGTATTCCCATTATTTGCCTGGCTTGTGCCTCTGCCGGATTAGTTGTTGGGTCCGTTGCTCTTTCCGGCGTTGGTTTCAAATTTGTAAGCGCTGTACTTAGCATCGCCCACGGTATCCCCTTATTAGCACTGCTTTTAATCGCTATCGTTTCACTTATCCTGGGCATGGGGTTGCCAACAACCAGCGCCTACATTCTCGCCGCTGCTTTGGGTGTACCTGCCCTCGTCAAAATAGGATTTAACCCGCTAGCTTCACACCTTTTTGTTTTTTACTACGCCATAGTGTCAAATATTACACCGCCAGTTGCACTGGCAGCCTATGCTGCTTCATCTATTGCAGGTTCAGATCCCAACAAAACAGGTTTCACGGCCTGTAGGCTTGGCGTCTTAGCATTCGTCGTGCCCTTTGCATTTTGCTATGATTTAGGACTTATTTTTCAAGGAACTCCGATACAAATTTTATTCTCTATTTTGAGCGGCATCGGAGCCCTCGCCGGCATTGCCTTTGCCATGACAGGCTATGCACGAGCTCCCCTATCTTCATGGCATCGAATAGCTTTTGCCGTTGCTGGCTTTGCAGCATTTTACCACCGACCTTTAGTTACCGTAATATGTGTAATGTCCGTTCTTGTCCTATTTATGACATCTGGGACTAAGGTGATGTCCAGCGTTAAGGCCGGATAAGGTCTTAACACAGTGAAACCATTAAGGTCTGTAGAAACAGGAAAAGTGATATCGTGCGTGATGGGGCCTTCCTTTCGATAGCATAAAGGAAGGCCCCTATTTAACTGCCGACAACAGGCAAAGGATAGTGCCCTTTGGAAGCAATAAAGCTAGCTTGTAGGCGCAGGAATCCCGAACAAATCGATAATTAGTTTTTAAACACCAACGCGTCACCTGCTTCAGGTAAAAAGCAACTTCAATCCGAATCAAATATCGTCTGTTCGAATATCTCGGTCTGCAAGGCCTTCAAGGCCCTAAGCACCAGCTTTCTCCTGACCTTTTTGTCTTCCTCAGGACCTGCCTCGGGGTTACCCACGGGGTGAGGTATGGCAACGCCCGGGACGATGCGATTTGCCCCCACGGTGAGCATGATAGGCACGATCGTGGCGATCTGGGCCACCGGAATTTGTGCCACCCTTTCTATTTCCCTAGTCATCGATGCGCCGCATCGGGTGCAGGTTCCTCACGTGGAGGTTAAAATTACGCCATCTACGCCTGCCTCTTTTAATTCGTGACCTATCTCTCGGCCGAAGCGCTCGGCGTTTGCGACGGACGTTCCCGTTCCCGTGGTCGTATATAAATAAGGATGAAGTTTGTTAAATACCCCTTCTCTTTCAAGCTCCCGCATAACGTCTAGGGGTACGACAACGTCGGGGTCAACGTTTGCCCACATTCGATCGTATCCCCCGTGGATGGACTCGAAGTTTTCTGGGGTCAAGTCGTCGAGGCCCGAGATATCGTATTTGGCGTAGCTTTCTGCCGAAGAAACGCGAAGCCTGTCGGGGTTGCCCCTAGGAACGATCCCGCCCGATGTGACCAAAGCGATGGTGGCGTGCTTTAGATCCTTTATTGGAGGCGCCGGAGGGATCTTTTTAAATACGGGCATCTCGTATTCCGTGCGAAACTCTTGTCCTGCTATCTTTTGTAGCAACATATCAATGGCCCGAAGCGACCCTCTTTTTTCCTTGAAGAAGTTTTTGCGTATGCCGCGGTGGATATAGCCTTCCTCGAAGGCCGAACCAAGCGGCTCACGCTTCAATAGTTTAAGGCCGAGGCGCGCCATGCTTGTCAACGCTTCTCTCATGCCCATGGCGCTGTCTGCGGTTTTAACGATGAAGATTTGCTTTGAGTAAAGCTCTACGCCTGGGTTTTCGGGAAACATCCCCGTCACGGAAGGTATGCCTAAACGTTCTACTACGGCCGCGCAGATGTCGCCGCAAGCCACTCCGTATCGGCCGGCGTTAAAGGCTGGACCTGCTATGAAAAGGTCTGGTTTTAGCTCTTCAACGATCTTTAAACACTCGGCACGGGCTTTTTCGATGTGTTCGGCATAGTAGCCGTCGCCGCAGATGATGGTGCCTGTGACCCTTGCTTCGTCGCCGAACAACTTTTGAAGCTCCGACCCCGGCCCGACGGGACCTTGCTCGAGAGAGGGCTTGAAATCGGCAACTTCTTCTCCTCCCTTTCCTCCGTAAAATTGGTTTATGTAGTGAACCACACGGTAAGCCATTTAGACTCCTCCCCCTTTATACCCATTCGCAGCCTACGTTGCCATAGCCTATTTCTACGGTCGAACCGATGACAGATTGAAGCTCAACGTACATGGAGCCGTCTTCACGCAAGCTTTCGGCGGAACCGCCCGACAGCAAAGCTATGGCCTCGGCCTCGCCGATTATCTTTTCCATTGGTGGGACGACGATCATCTCGTTGACATTTCCCGTAGACACGAATGCATTCATCTCGGGCGTGGCGTCAGCCAGGCTTTGGCTTTTGCCATCCGTGCCCGCAGCTTCGTCGGAAATTACGACCGTCTTGATGTCAGCTTCCTCGAAATATTTGGCCGTCAGACAAAGGTCCGTGTCGGGGTTGCCGTAGCCTTCTTCGGTTATGACCACTCCGTCGGCACCAAGCTCAACTCCTATGGCGGCACTCATAAGTGCGTTTCTCACCTTCCCCGCTAAAACGGTGCTTTCGGGCGATATGGCGACGCCAAGAAAGTTCAAGTCTTTGCCGTGACGTTCGTACAGGTCACAGACGACGGGGTTATTTACGTGATGGTAGGTCGTGTTTTTGTCGCAGGCGGAAACGCAGTTTCCCGATACGACGGCACCGTCGAGCACCTCGTTTGGGTGAAGTAAAAAAGGAAAGCTCAATTTGATGTCTTCGCCGTAAACGTATGTGTCGTGAAGCAACCCCTGGGCTATGGACATGCATACGTACAGTATCTTTGGAAGGTCGGGGTATTTCGCGCTTTCTTCTGCGGTGGAACCTTTTTCGAAAGTTGCCACTTCATCGGCCTTTGAATCCTTGCAGGCTCGAGCTAAATAAGTTGCAAGTTTTAACCCTGCGATGCGCAGGGCGGCTTCGTATTTATGTTTATCAAGGCCTTCGACGGGCTCTACGACGAGCACTACGTTGTTGGTCTTAGAAAAGTGAGTGTAGCGCGCTCCCTCCCCGCTCATGTCGATGAACCCTTCCTGGAAGGCCACGATGGACCCGCACGTCACAACCGCCGCTCCGTCAAGCACGAGCGTCGCACCACTGCCCGCCCTTTGCATGGGCGAACAAAAGCCGGGGAAGTATTCCTTTCCATTTCCACCAGATAGCTTTACCCTTGGTTCGATGCAGTCCTTCACGGGGATGATTCTAGTGCTTTCGCCGGGCCTTGCCAGTTCAAGATCGACCTTGGCGAAAGCGTCGTCTTTTACCTCCTCTAAGGCGGATGTCTTGTCCACGTACAAGACTCCTCCTTCAACCTTGGTGGCGTCGCCCCACCGGACGTCGCGCACCTTCACTTTATGCAACTCCAGCCGCATGAGAAGCCCCTCCTTTTTGGGGTAAAGGATATTTTGCCCCTCACAAAGATGTATCGCATGAAATGGACTCAAGAATAAAGAACTTTCTTAGAGCTTTAAAGAAGGAACATGATCCACTCCGCAAGGCTCTGAGGATAGTTGCCGTGCTAACGGAAGCTCTTGAACCCAAATGTGTACGGCCGATTCTAGCAACCTAACGAGCTATTGATGACACTTGCCTGTGGCGTAGCTTTGTTTATAATTCCCTTTGCCTTGACCTTGCATCCAATTGCCTCAAGATGACGGGAAAGTAGGTCCAAAGCTTTTTCTACGTCAGGTGCGTCGGATTCCTGGGCTGCATCGACGAAAAAGAGCGCCTCTTTTGTATCGGTCGTAACGGCGCACAACCTGCTGTCGCGGTGATTCCACAGCCAACAGCAAATCTTTTCTTCATCGGCATAGACAATGTGGCTTTCTTTGACGGGAATTTCCTCGCCAGATCCGAGGGGAAGGAATACTTCTCCTTCTCTTCCGTACCTCAGGGTGAGGTCTCCTTTAAGTTTATAGGCATCATAAGCTCCCATGGGAAGCAGCGTCATGACAGAAACACAGTTATAGCAATCGACCACGCTTGAAACGTTCCAAATGTTTTCACCCTTAATCACGCGCCTTAAAAGCGCCTCCAAAGAGCAACGGTAGCTGCTGGGCTTGACGCCCATGGCGCTGTAGATTTTCCGCCAATTGGCGATCCTCGGATGTTTTGACAGTTCCTCTGTTTTAGACAGCCCATATTCTTGAAGGATCCGCGGCAGCTCTGATTTTAAGGCTTCAACGTAGTCATTTTTTGCCTCTACGATCACATGAGCATAAAGCCAGCCTATGTGAGTACCAGGGTATGCTTTTAAGATTTCAGGTGCGATCGTGATCTTCATGATTTCCTCCTATTAGGAGTCCGCAGATAAAAGCGGGATCCCGCTTTTAATGGATCCGTGATTCTATATGTCAAGGTATCCTAAATAATCCACTCCACTTACGAGAGATAATGACCTGACCAAGTTATAACTATCATAAACAATACATTAGCAAATCATAAATATACTCAATTTAACAAATACCTATGTTTTAGAGTATTTTTTAAGCCTCTTTATTACACCATACTTCTATCGGATTATACAGTATAAAGGATTCTATCAATAATCCTAACCCGACTTACAACTACTTTACAAGACCAACAACAGTCGGTATGTACATGGACAACACTGGAACGAAAGTTATTAAAAGAAGTATTGCAATTTCTACTATAAAATACGGTAGGAGATGTTTAAACACGTTTTCTATTTTCAGGTCGGCTATTTTACAACCCGTAAAAAGTATCGGTCCAACTGGAGGTGTAATAGTGCCAACACAGAGATTAAAAACCATTATTACACCAAAGTGAATAGGATTAATACCAAGTTTTACTGCGATTGGCAAAAATATAGGAGTGAAAATTAATACTGCTGGCGTAGGATCCATTATACAACCCATAATAAGGAGAACTATATTCATCATAAGAAGGATAAGGACTCCACTGTCTGTAAGACTCAAAAAACCTTCTGCAATAAATGTCGGTATTCCCGTGAAAGACATTATCCAGCTAAGAATAGATGAAACACCGATCATAAAAATTATCATCCCACTAGTTTTAACCGAGCTCAAAAATGCATCATATAAAATTCTCCAAGTCAATTGCTTGTAACAGAGAGAAAGAAGTAAAGAATATACGACAGCAATACAACTTGCTTCAGTTGCTGTAAATACTCCACCAAGAATACCGCCTACTATAATTACTATTAAAAATAAAGACGGAATAGCATCTACAAATGTTTTAAGTTTCGCACGAGCTCCCAAAATAGGACTCGGTTTATAACCGCGCTTCTTTGCATAATAATAAGCAACGATCATGCAACCAACGCCCCACAATATTCCTGGAATATATCCAGCCATAAATAAAGCAGCTATAGAAGCACCACTCGACGCTAGAGAATAAACAATGAAAATATTACTCGGTGGTATAAGCATTCCGCAAGGTGCAGAAGCTATGTTAACTGCCGCAGAATAACGTTTGTCATATCCTTCCTTACTCTCTACGGGATCAAGGATGCCTCCGATTGCTGCTGCTGCTGCAACCCCAGAGCCACTAACCGATCCAAAAAACATATTTGCAACAATATTCGCTTGCGCTAACGCTCCAGGAATAGAACCTATAAGGGATTTTGCAAAGTTAACTAATCGTTGCGCTATGCCACCGTTGTTCATTATATTGCCTGCTAAGACAAAAAATGGAATTGCGAGGAGAGAAAAGGAGTTTATACCAGAGTATATACGCTGAGCCGCTGTCACTGCAACCTTTGGGCTTGGAAGAACGACAAAGCATGCTGCTACTGCTCCAATTCCCATACTTATGCTTATAGGAGTCCCTATCAAAAGTAGGACAGAAATTAATATAACAAGAATTATCCCGACTTCAAAAGCATATTCTATCATATGAATTTCTCCTTCCTCAATGATTATGACTATTAATAAAACATGCAAATATATCTTTTAATATGAAAAAAACACTAAAATATGCTGTAACATATCCACAAATTGGTAATGCGATATATATTTGGCCTATTGTTATAGACGGAATGGCTGAATTTACTTGCTTCATACAGTTAATAACGGCCACACTACCGCCTCTAATAAGCACAAAAACAGCAAACCAAAGTATTGCAATTTGACTTAAGATATCAAGCACCAACTTCTTTTTTCCCTTCGCTTTATCCGAAATAACTCCCATATTCATATGTCCACCTATTTCTCCGAAAAGGTATGCTGCCGAGAGAAGTACCATCCACACAAACAATATGGTCGACAACTCTTCAGTAATACTGCTTGGATTGCTTAAGACATATCTTGAAAAAACCTGCCATGTAACAGCACAAACTAGCGCAACCATTACCACCACGCAAACTCCTGCTAGAATTTTTCTTAACAAAACATGTATTTGTTGCATCATATTAAGAATTCGCAACATGGAACCAACTCCCTTTTCAAGGACAACTCAAACTCCAAAAACAATTAAATAGCCATGGAGTTTGAGTTGTCAGTTAAAAATTAATCACGATTACATTTTTTACACAATATCGCTAGTGAGTTTCTTAATTGCGAGAACTTCTATATTCCAAAATTTGCTTATATATTTGCTTCGCAGCTGGAGTGGTAAGTTTGGACTCTGTTAGAGGTGCCACAGCTTCCTGAAAAGGTGTTATGTCTGGATAAGTAATAACTAAATTTTCGCATTTCGATTTAACATTCGCAAGCGCAGTTTTCACAGCGTCATCAAAAGAACTGTACTCAAGATCAATAGCTTTTGGTATTTCTGCCTCAAAAATTGCCTTCACATTATCTGGAAGCAAATTCCAAACCTCAGTGCTAATCGTAAGTACGTCTGGCTGCATTAAATGCTTGGTGTAACTATAACAAGGCGCTACCTCGTAATGCAAAAGAGAGTTGTATATCAGTTCATTGTTTTCAGCCCCATCGATTACTCCCGTCTGAATTGCTGTATAAACATCACCTTGCCCCATTGAGATACCTGTACCACCCATCATATTCATCATAGAAATCATTGTATCCGATTGCATTACTCGAATCTTCAGTCCATTAAGGTCACTAGGTGAATTTATTGGCTTTTTACAATAAACATTCCGTACACCACCATGAAACGCAGCTAAGACTTTAATTCCATGTGGCTCTAGAGAACGATACAAATCCCCAACAATCTCAGGATTGTTTACAATCGCTTTTTGCTCATCAACGCTTTCAAACATATATGGAAGATTAAAAACGGCAAAATCGGAATTCCAGTTTTCAAGTAGTGCATTAGCTACAATAGCCATAGCGATTGTCCCAGATTGAACCATTTCAAGTGTTTCTTTTTGCGCTCCAAGAAGCTCATTTGGAAATATCTGAACCTCGTACTCTCCTTTCGTCTTATCCTTCAAAATTTTTCCGAACTGCTCCATTGCAATATACTGAGGGTGACTTTTATCTTGGTTAAATGCAATTTTAAGAGTAGTTGCCGCTGAGGCCGTATTAATGAACACTATCGAAATAACTAACCCAATAATTACGCCCACCAAACGCCTTTTCATAAAAAACCCTCCTTAAAATGTTAAAATGATCTTTGAAACCAAACATATCGTATTTATCACTGTTAATTAATCACCTCTATCTCCTTTTGCTTTCAATGATACAGAAGCTATCTTATAACATCCATTGGAATATTATCCATATCATCATAATCTTTATTTTCACCACACATAGACCATATGAATTTATAATTCTTAGTGCCAACGCCTGCGTGTATGGACCAGCATGGAGAAATGACAACTTCTTCGTTTTTTACCACAATATGCCTGGTTTCGTGAGGCAACCCCATAAAATGAAAAACCCTTGCATCTTCTTCCATATCGAAATACATATAGACTTCCATTCGCATCTCATGGATGTGACATGGCATGGTATTCCATGCACTTCCTTCTTCAATTGCTGTCATTCCCATTGCAAGTTGACAAGTATCGAGAATATCATCGTGAATATATTTATTTATCTGTCTCTTATTTACATCAGCTGCGCTTCCAGCTTTTGTATGAATTGCTTCATCATAAGAAATTTTTCTGGTTGGACAAGATCTGTGTGCGGGACAGCTTGCAATATAGAATTTTGCAGGATCCTCTAATGATTCGGAGGAAAAGCTTAACTTTTTTGACCCTTTACCAACATATATAGCTTCATATTTATCGATGAGATATTCCGTATTATCAACGGTAACTACTCCTTTGCCGCCAATATTTATAGCTCCTAGTTCTCTTCTTTCTAAAAAATATTCTGCACGAAGTTCTTCCGCAGCTTCAAGATTAAGCACTTTATGCGACGGCATGATTCCTCCAAATATGATCCTATCTTGATGGCTATAGTAGAGATTGATAGAATCCGGACTAAAAATTCTTCCTACGTGAAACTTTTCTCGCAATTCCTCAGTGTCGTATTTCTTAACATCATCCGGGTGATTAGAATAAAACACTTTCATAAATAGGACACCTCCCAATTATAGTAAAAACAGGTTATTATTTTAATTCTTGCTAGTAAGAAATTTTCTTGCTAATATCCCATTTGCTCCATAACAAATGTATTTATCTGGGTGCTCTGGGAGCATTCACGGGATCACGTAACTTTTCTCCTTTGCTAAAGCGTACGGCTTCTTCGGCCACCTTCCTTTTTAGCTCCCTATAGGCTTCCTCGGAGTACCAAGACATATGAGGCGTAGGTAAAAAATTATCATGCTTGTATAGAGGATGACCACCTATTACTGGTTCATTTTCCATGCAGTCCAAAGCTGCTCCTCCTATTTCCCCTATAGCAAGAGCTTCATCCAGGTCTTTTTCATTAACAATACCTCCACGTGCAGTATTTATTAAATATGCACTTTTTTTCATTTTTCTAAAAGCGTTCATATCAAACATGCCCTTTGTATCTTTATTTAATGGAGTATGAATAGAGATGATATCCGACTCCCTCAACAATGTGTCGAAATCCACGCTTTTAACAAACTCCAAGCCATTTGCCTCGCATGGATGAACAAAAGGATCATAACAAATAATATTAGAAGTCAAAGGGCGCACCTTATGGGCAAAGTTACGCCCTATCCTACCCATTCCGCATATACCTATAGTGAGACAATTAAAACGATGAATTGGAACTGCTTTTGTGTAATCCCAATTGCCAGCTTTTGTATCGTTTACCATAATCACAGTTTTACGAACTAAAGCAAACATAAGGGCCATGGCTTGTTCAGCGACTTCGTTCATGCCATAATCGGGGACATTACATACTATAACTCCATACTTAGTTGCGGCATCCAAATCAACATTGTCGACACCTACGCCATAGCGAATAACTATTTTTAAATTTGGGAGTTCTCTAATCACTCTTTCCGTAATAGGTGCATATTGATTAATAAATATCTCCGCTTCTCCGCATTTTTGAATAACGTCATCTTCAGTTCGACATTGTAAAAGCTTAAATTCTAGACCTGCTGCATTTAATATATCCTCTTCGATTTTGATGCTATCATGATCACAATCCGTTATTATAACCTTCACTTAAAATCAACCTCCTAACATGCGAGGTATCCGCCGTCTACAGGAATTATGGCCCCATTGAGGTAGTCCGATGCCGATGATGCTAAAAAAATCACGGGCCCTTTCATATCCTCAGGTGTACCCCATCTATGAGCGGGAATTCTATCTGTTATTGTTTTGTATCTTGGATTTGATGGATCCATAAGTGCTGTATTCATTTCAGTGGCCATATACCCGGGAGCTAGCGCATTGACGTTGATGCCAGAGCCGGCCCATTCATTACAAAGTGCTTTTGTAAGCTGAGCTACACCGCCTTTGCTGGCAGCATAAGCTGGAACAGTTAAACCGCCAAAAAAGGAAAGCATAGATGCAACATTGATTATTTTTCCCTTTCCCTGTTTAAGCATTACCTTGCCAGCCATTTGACACATGCGAAAAACTGCTGTGAGATTCACTTCAATAACATAGTTCCAATCATCCAAGGGAAACTCCTCTGATTTGTGGCGTCTTTGTACGCCAGCGCAATTAACTAAAATATCTAGTCGATTATCAAGCAAATTCAGACCTTTTTCAAAGGCAATCTTTCTTTCCTCTTCCAAGCTCAAGTCTACTACCAAGCCATAACATGTATAACCTTTTTTGGTATATTCATCTGCTATTGTCAGTATTTTATTTGAAGTAGCAAAAAGGACAGCCTTTACTCCAGACTCCATAAGAGCTTCAGCCATTGCAGCACCCAATCCACGGCTGGCTCCTGTTACCATTGCTGTTTTACCCCTAAGATCAAACATATTTGGCATTTGTTTCTCTCCTTAATTATTCTATGTGCTTTTTTTCTATTTACTGCAGTCTATAAGGACTTTGACAGTGTTATTTTTAGGATCAGCTATCATGTCAAAAACACTCTCGCTTTCCGAGAGTGGTATGACGTGAGAAACTATCTTCTCGAGATCTTGATTAACCTTCTCGGTGTATTCCACGGCTTGTTTAAACTCTTCTTTCGTATATACGCGAGTCCCGACTAGATTTTGCTCTTTAAAATTGAGTTGCTGCAAGTTAACTGGATGGGGTTGCTTATGCACGGATGTCATGCATATTGATCCACTGACCCTTGTAATCGCGGTCATTTGAAGTGCTGCTGCCGCAGAACCGCTGCATTCAAAAAGTACATCACAACCTTCATTATCCGTGCCCTTTTTTACAATTCTTTCTAAGTCGTCTCTCTGTGGATTAATGGGGACCATTTCAAAGGATTCTGCAAGATTAAGGCGTGTATCAATTAAATCCGAGATATATACTTTGGATGCACCAAACTTCTTAAGCATTATACCAGTAAGCATCCCTATTGGACCTGCACCAATAACAACAGCCGTATCAAGGGCTTGAAAGCCACTCTGATGAATTGATCTTACAATAACTGCCAAAGGCTCAGTAACCGCGGCTGCCTTGTCAGACGTTCTGTCTGGAACTTTAAATAGCATATCTTCATCAACGTAAATGTACTCGCAAATACCGCCATCAGTGTCAATACCAATAAGTCCTAAATGGTTGCAAACGTGAGCATTGCCAGTACGACATGCACGACATTGGCCACAAGAAATAAGAGGGTATGCTACAACCCTGTCACCTTTTTTGAATTTTTTCCCATCTTCTTCGACGATACCTACAAACTCATGCCCCAATACCAGAGGTGGTTTCGCCCTCGGGTGGGTTCCAAGAAAAATGCCTATGTCAGAGCCGCAGATTCCACAAAATTTAATTCTAAGCTTTACTGCACCGGGCTTTTGTAGAGAGTCATGTATATTTCTTACTTCTACCTTCTTGGGAGCTGCATATATAAGCGCTTTCATTATATTGCCTCCTTACACAATTACATTCCAACACATGCCACTGGCAAGGATAACTTTAGACTGTTAGTATTTCACTATGCAAATTAACTGCGCACAATCCCTCCCTTTTTAATAAACTGCATTTCTCCATCCTATTTTTTGCTAAGATGTAAAGAAAAGCCCATAACCTCCTTATCGAGATAAGCGAGAGTAATCTTGCCTTTTTCCTGCTTTATGGTTTCCTTTATCGGGTGGATGCCGAATGTTGAAAGCCACGCGAGTGCCCTCTCCACCGAAAGAGTGGATAAAGCGATATGACCATTAGTGCCACGCCCTTTTGATTTTATGATCTCAAATATCGTGCCGACGAAAATGGAGCTGTCGCCTTCCTTAGCGGGCATGCCAAACATTTCGGAGAGAAGTTTTGCATTGGCTAAGCTTTCTTCGGCATTGCTCCCGTTGATGCCGACGTGAAGAAGATCGAACCCCAAAGAAAGCAACCTGGCCTCATGGCAAAGCCTTTCAACCGTTTTAAAATCACATGCTTCGACTGCTTCGCTTGGGACCATCCAACTTCCTCCGACCGCAAAGACATTTGAACATGCAAGATATTCCGCCAGGTTTTTTGTATTCACACCACCTGTTGGGATAAAAGATGCTTTACCTTCGTAAGGACCGTCAAGGGCTTTGAGCGTCTTAACTCCACCTGATGCTTCTGCGGGGAAAAACTTAAGGACTTCAAGGCCCATCTCCAATGCCTCTTCGACAAGGCTTGGCGTATTGACACCAGGAATTATCGGTATGCCTACTTCTTGGCAAAAAGCTACAACCTTAGGGTTTAGACCAGGCGTAACAATAAAACTAGCACCAGCAGCCTTTGCCTTTTTTACTTGTTCTGTAGTTGTGACAGTACCAGCGCCAACCAAAAGATCGGAAAATTCCTTTGACAAAATCCTTATAGATTCTTCAGCTGCGTCGGTGCGAAAGGTGATCTCAGCAACAGGAATGCTTCCCTTTAATAGCGCCTTGCCAAGATCATAAGCCAGCTCTGCCGAACTAAGTTTTACAACCGGAATAATACCTATTGATCCAATTTTACAAAAAATATCATTCATATTTATCAGCATATTTGTCAGATCCTCCTCAATGATACAATAATTTAAATTACTGCAACATATGTTTTAACACTTTATTGAAAATAAATATTTTGACGCTAACAACCTTACCGTACTGTGTTTCATAATTTCACATTTCGTATTATCGTTTCCCTAGGTGGTTTTTTTATGATAAACCTTTAAATATATTTGTCAAGGTCATATAATGATCGAGTAAATATTCTTTCTTGGTACGGGTCAAATAATTTAACAAATGGAGATAAGTACCAGCAAGTCTAGCCAATATCGAAGTAGCTTAAGTCCCTGCTTTGAAACTCCTCGAAATCCTTGTGTAAAGCACCGCTATAGTTGCTTACTGCAGATTTGCTTAAAATCGCATCTCGTATGACTTCAATGAGGGTGTCTTTTATATCCCTTGTAGAAAGGACACTTGCGTAAGCTGTTAGCCAGCCTTTCGAGTGTTTGGGTATTTCTCTTGAAAAATGTCCCGAGTTTTGAACTGAAGGGCTTTTCGCGCCCTCTAACTTTAAGCTTTAATACGCAGATGTTTCCTTCAGTGGCCTTTAGGACGTAACCCCGATGACTCACTCTTTTACTAAATACATCTACTAGCCCTTGCCTTAAAGATAAAGCATGACCTGCACCATCTCTTAAAAAAGGACACTTCCCTCCTTCTATTTCCGCTCCCTCGCAATTGTGACATAAGTTTAACTAATTTTAAATAAATCGGTAACCTTTCCCAGATAGAATTAATGTCAGTGGAAATTTTGTTTGGAAAGGAGGGAGTCGTATATTTTCGCTGAAGATAAAGCCACAAGTACGGTAATTATGCATTACCACCCGCAAAGGCAAGAAAAATCTTTAAAAGGAGGAGGCTATTAATAATGAAGATGCGTATTTTTTCAATATGGGCAACTGTCTTCCTGCTTCTTGTTACCATACTTGCCGGAGGAGCTGTAGCCCAAGAGGCAATGCCGAAAAATATAATACTGATGATTGGCGACGGAATGGGCTTCCCGCAACTTACATTGGGAAGACTGGCCAAAGGAAGTCTCGGTATAGAAGAGTGCCCTGTTGGAGGTGCAATGACAACGCATCCTTTGCCGTCAAGCGGTGTTATCACAGACTCAGCTGCAGCAGGTACAGCTTTGGCTACTGGATACAAAACCGATAACGGGATTATATCTCAAACACCGGAGGGCAAAGCTCTCTACACCGTTTTAGAAAATGCCCGCGACAAAGGAAAAGCGACTGGGCTTGTAACCACAACTCGAATAACCCATGCAACGCCTGCGGTATTCGCCGCCCACATAGACGACAGGGATAACGAAAACGCCATAGCAGAACAGTTGGTTAACGCCGACGTAAACGTTTTTTTAGAAGGAAGCCATATGAGCTACGAGCTCGACAGAGACGTAAAAAAAGAGCCAAGCATCGCGGAAATGACAAAAGCCGCACTGGAGATATTGAGCAAAGATCAAGAAGGGTTCTTCCTCATGGTTGAGGGAGGAAGGATCGATCACGCATCTCATGCTAATGACACTCCAACGACAATGACTGATATGATGGCATTTGACGAGGCCGTCAAAGCGGCGCTTGATTTCGCTAAAATGGATGGCAACACACTCGTCATCGTTACTGCAGACCATGCCACCGGAGGGTTATCTATAGGCATGGGCGAGGAGCAGTGGGCAAAGCCTGAAGTTCTTTTTGACGTAAAGGGTTCTGTTGAAGAAAAAATCGCACCTATGTTAAAGGAAGATTCATCTGCCGAGGCAATCAAAAAGATCGCAGCCGAGTATATGGGCATAACAGACCTCACGGATGAGGAAATAGCTGCCATTCAAGTCAATGCCACTGCAGGAGTCATGGTTCGTATAGGTGCTAACATAAAAGAAGGTGACCACCTGGCCGCCCTCCTCGTATCCTCAGATGTTGTGTTGGTATAGGTGCTAACATAAAAGAAGATTACCCAGTAGGGATGAAGCCAAGTTCGCGAGAAATAGTTCACTCACCCGTCTCTGGTGTTGTAGAGTTTATCACCTTCGATTCCGATACTCACACGCTCATCATAACTATATCGTAACTATGTATGAAGGAAAATTAAAAAGAGACGGCGACATAGCAGAAAAGTCCGTTCGCCATGTCGCCGCTTCAAATTCTACTTCAGCCCTTTGATAAATATAGAAGCCCTTGAAATTTGGGCATTGGCTTTAAGGTTTGTTTAACTTCTTTCTTCATAATATTATAATATTGAAACTCTAATATTTAGAATATTTCAACTTCGCTTTGAGTTATAATACAGGCAAAGAGTTATAATGCAGGCAAAATGTGATATACTCCAGCTTTTATGGTATTTAACTCACGACCAAAGTAGGTGTCTTGCTTACTAGCGTATTGACGCTATATATTTACAAATTGCATTAATAAATAGGAAGCCTACAGCTTCAGGAAGGCGTTAAAAATAAGAAAAATAAATTACGACGAACATGTGGAGAAAATTCAAGGAAGATCTATGCGCCTGCGCATTGCAAGGGCTGCGCAGGCCGAGAGACCGTCGCTCAGGCGCCTCTTGACGGCCACTCAATATTTGATAACAGCCTGCAGGTCAAAACTTCGTGCTCTAGACTTTGAAAAATACCCAAGCGAAACGGTCGAAGGCTGCCATTTCCAAAACCTCAAGGTATTTGGTGATTTCCCCTGCGTATTCAACCTTAATGCGGCCTCGTCTATGGCCATGCTGTAGAAGAGATCGTCTGTCCTTAAAGAATAGCCCTCCAGCAATTCGCGATTTACCCCATAACGACCTTCATTATGTACTCGACGAAATTACTATAGAGCCGCGAAGTTATTGACTGGGAAAGGCCAATGTGTCATTATTAATATCGATTAAAAATGATTAAAAAATCAGAATTATCATTAACGTTTCAATCTAGAAAATCGAAGCGACATTGGTTTAACTTTAAGTTATATCAGGTTAGGGGGCAATTGAATGAAATCCATACGGACTAAGATATTGGTAAGCGTTCTTGCAATTGTAATAGCGTCTTTTGTCGTTATAGCTGTAACGTCCTACTTTCAAGTGTCAAAGCATGTAAATCACGTAACTGTTGATCTGTCGAAACAGATTACAAAGACTGTAGCAGGTCAAATTGACGAAACTATTCACGGGCTAATGAACAGAACGGAATCAGTAGCTTCTACCATTCGAGTGAGAAGCATGGATTGGGAACAGGCACGACAAGCGCTGATCGATCTTTCTAAGGCAGAGCCAGCCTTTGAATCGGGAATTTTAGCTTGGACCGACGGAAGGGCAGAGACCACTGACGGTCTATCTTTAGACATTTCCGATAGAAGCTATTTTAAGGCTATTTTTGAACAAAATACCAGATATGCAGTAAGCGAGGCTTTGATCTCGCAAGCCACACAAAGACCTGCTTTCGTTATAGCTTTCCCCGTCATAGATCAGGGGCAGAAGGTTGGCTTAGCCGGCTTTACCGTTTCCCTTGATAAATTGATCGAAATTACAAAAGACTTCACTCCCCTTGGCTTAGGTTACGTCGTCTTAACAGACAGTACTGGAACTATAGTCACTCACCCAAATGCCGATTACATCATGAAGCTTAAATTATCCGAGGCCGATTCCCAGGGCTTTAAAGGGTTATCTGCACTGGAAGCAAACATTCTCTCCGGAAAAGAGGGCATGGGCGACATATCCGATCCAAATGGCAAGCAGCTGAAGGTATTTTACAGTCCGCTAAATTACGCCAGCGGCTGGAGTGCTATGGTTATAATACCTTCGAGTGTCATCTCAAGTATTGCTTCCGAAAGCGTAATTCCCGTTATCATAACCATAATTGCAGCTTTAGTGCTTGTCAGTTTAATTATGTTTTTTGTCACCTCAAAGATAACAAAACCCTTGGCTGCAATAACGGGTTCCGTCGAAAAATTTGGTCAGGGATATCTGGACGTTAATTTCGAAGTAAAATCGCAAGACGAAATCGGCAGGATAGCATCAGCATGCAAAGATACAGTCGAAAAACTGAGACAAGTCGTTGCAGATGCCCTCAGCATAAGCAAAAAGCACAAAGATGCCTCTGCTGCCATGGCTTCAGCAACGCAGGAAATCACGGCGTCGCTTGATAGTATCAACAACTCTATGGAGGAGATCTACTCGCTGGCCGAAAGCAACTCCGCTGCAACCGAGGAGACGAGCGCAGGCATTGAAGAAGTGGCAAGCGGAGCACAACATGCGGCAAAAGGTGCAGTAGAAGCATCTGAGGCTGTAAGCAATGCCCAAAAAGCCGTAGAAGTAGCAAACAGGCAGATGATCGGCTGCACTAGGTCTTTAGAAATTGTTAGAAATATGGCGAGCGACAGCGTCGAAAAGACGAACCACCTCGTTTCCTCCCTACATTCAATTACTGAATTTGTCAACGTGATAACTGGCATCGCTGACCAGACCAACCTGCTTGCCTTGAATGCAGCCATAGAGGCTGCACGTGCAGGAGAACACGGCAGGGGTTTTGCCGTCGTCGCCGAGGAGGTTCGAAAATTGGCAGAAGAATCTTCAAAAGCTGCACAGGAGATCAACGATCTCATATCCGATCTAGATACTAATACAGATGCAACTGCCTCCACAATTAAAGAAACTATCGATATGACTATGAAGGTCATCAGAGCAGTCGGAAAAACGCAAAAGACATTGGAAAATGCTACAACGGAAGTCGCCAAGATTAGCGAATCAATACAGTCCCTGGCTTCCATAGCCGAGGAACAGTCCGCCTCCACGCAAGAGATGGCATCCGCAACAAACCAAATCACTAAGGACGCAATCAGGATGGTCGAACTGGTGGATAATATGAGAACGGCCTTGGAAGAGATCGGCAAGACTGCTGAAACGATCGCAGGTGACGCAGCAGGACTGGACGAAGGAGCGAGGAAACTTGAAGAAGTATTGTCCTACTTCAAGGCTGCCAGTGCGAAGGGTGCGCAGAGAGCAGCCCTGAAGCCTCTGGAGTAAATCAGGTTAGTTGCAGCGGAGAGGATGCATCTATTCGGCATGGATCCTGAAAAAGAGGCGGGGCCTTGTATGCCCGGGCCTGCTGCGGAACTGGCCAGGCTGAAGTTATGCGCAACGGCAGCACCAAACAACATCCTTAGGACAAATACAGCAGCATCGCCGTCTCCTCCCCCTCTCGTCCGCAAAAATTACACACAGAGAGCCTGCTCCTACGCCGATTGTAGGTATAGAGAGTTTTTCATCAATAAGAGTACCTAGAGCGGAAGGGAGACATTCTAAGACAATCGCAAATGCTCCGGCCTCCTCAAAAGCAATCGCATTCTCAATCATCTTTTTTGCCGACTCAATACTCTTCCCCTGCACTTTAAATCCTCCAAAAGATGCAGCGGTCTGTGGAGTAAGACCAATATGTCCCATGACGGGAATTCCCGCTTTAACGACAGCTGCTGCCTTTTCTGCTGCATATAAATCTCCTTCCATTTTTACGCAGTCTGCGCCGTTCTTCATAAGGATACCCGCATTGTGAATGGCTTCTGTTTCGCAAGCCTGAAAGGTCTTTGTATTCGAGTTCTTTGTACACAAACTTACTTACAACAAAGGCATAAACACATGCCACAGCTGCCGCTTCTGTGGGAGTAAAGATTCCCCGGTATATCCCGCCAAGAATTATTAAAGGCATTATAAGCGCCCATAATGGCTTCCACAAAGGCAGACAATACGCTTTTCCACGTAATCTCAGGCCCCGAGGGTCAGATCTTTAGTTTTGAATATTTACCTAGCATGTTGCCTTAAAATGTTAATTTAAAGATCAAAGAC
>NZ_CALETC010000029.1:0-16379 GCF_937920065.1 Acetomicrobium mobile | reverse complement strand
TTTGGAATTGCGGTATCAAACGCTAGATTAGAGGTAAAAGAGATAGCTGATTACGTCACAAAATCCCCTGGGGGTCAGGGAGCCGTTAGAGAAGTAGCAGACTTACTGCTTAGCAAGGGGCATCTATAATAATTATGGCTGAATTGCGTGACGGATTTGACCTTTTTACATTCAAATTTAAATTATTGGATAAGTTTGTCATTAACGAATTTTACCCAACCTTTGTATTTGGAGTCATGGTGTTTACCGTTCTTTTGGTCGCGGGCGATTTGCTTTTTGATATCGCCGATTTACTTATTCAAAGTCGAGTGCCCTTCAATGTTGTCGTGAGGCTTTTTTTGTATCGCTTGCCCGGCGTGGTGGTGCTTACTTTGCCCATGGCTGCGTTACTGGCTACGATACTAAGTTTTGGGAAGATGGCAACGCAATCGGAGTTGACGGCCCTAAAAGCATCGGGAATAAGTTTTTACCGCATTTTACGCCCTATCGTTTTGGCCAGCATCATAGTTGGTGGTTCTGCCCTTCTTTTTAACGAAACCATAGTTCCTTTGACGGATAAGGCTGCTGATAACATCATGAGATATGAAGTGGCTCGACAGAAGCCATCGCTCCTTAAGGAGCAAATGTTTCTCAGGGAGGAAAAAAATGGCGAACTCTCGAGGGTCATCTATATCGGAAAGTTGTACCCCAGTGAGGGCAATATGAATAATGTGCTGATCCAGGAGTTCGAAGGCGGTGAGATCGCCCGCATAATGACGGCTAAAAGCGGCGAATGGAAGGAGGGGGAATGGTGGCTTCATAATGGCCAGGTTTTCAGTGTTAAGGATGATGGGTTGGTAGAGCCACTCTTTGGTTTCGAAAGGCAGCAACTTGCTCTCCCCCTGTCTCCGTCACAAGTCGTTGAAAGCTTACAAAACCCAAAGAAAATGGGTGCCTTTGAGCTTTATAACTATATAAAACTGATGAAAATCCAGGGAACAGATGTCGAATCTCTGTGGGTACTTTTGCATTTGAGGTTGGCTGTCCCGTGGGCCAGTGTGGTGTTGGCTTTGGTTGGGGCTTCGGTTGGAGCGGGGACTAAGAGGTCAGGTTCCGGCATGGGCATAGGGGTATCCATTATCTTAGTTTTCTCCTACTACGTTTTTATGTCTTTTTGTCGTTCTTTAGGTCAAGGGGGTTATATTCCTCCCCTCGCAGCAGCTTGGATTCCGAACATCATGTTCCTTTCATGCGGAGTCTTTATGGTTGCAAAGGCTAACAGGTGAAAAGATGGCACACTTCAAGAGTATTGCTCTCATAGCAGGAGATGGTCGCCTGCCCCAGGAAATTGCACGCCGCCTCACTTTTAAGGGGTGTCCTCCTGTCATATACTCCTTCGGTGAGCATGGTGAGGATCTTTCAAAATTCGCCTTGGAACTTGTTAAGTTGTCAAGTTTAAATCTTGCCTTCATCGTTGATGATATGCAACGCAAGGGAGTTCACGAGATAATCATGGCGGGATTGGTGCCAAAAACGTTGATGTATCATCAAAAGTTACATGACGAGGAGCTAGATAAACTGCTCCGGAGCTTGCACTCAAGGGACGATCATAACTTGCTGGCCAATATCGTTTTGGCTTTAGAAAGCAAAGGGTTCAATGTTATTGGCTACAAAGACATAATACCGGACTGGCTTGCTTCCGAAGGTCATTTTGCCGGTAGGCTTCCGACTCGGGAAGAGCTCGAAGATATAAAATATGGGAAAAAAATTGCAAAAGTTCTACTACCGCTCTCCTTTGGTCAGACATTGGTAGTTCACAAAAAGGCCATCGTAGCCGTGGAAGCTATGGAGGGAACGGACGCCATGTTGCTCAGGGCCGGCAGTTTGACCAGAGGGGGAATAGTCCTTAAAATGATGCGTCCCGATCAAGATGAACGTTATGACTTGCCCACTGTGGGGGTAAGGACTTTGCAAAACATGCTTGACGCCGGACTTAAATGTCTTGCCGTAGAGGTGGGCAGGACCGTGATCATAGAGCCTGAAGACTTCAAGAGCTTCGCTGCCGATTCTGGTATAGCGGTTTTGGGGGTAAGGCATTGAGCCTTTTTGTGAGCTGCGGTGAAGCCTCGGGCGATCATTACGCGGGAAGTCTCGTAAAAGCCATAGAGGGCAAGCTCGGTCGTTGTTGGGGCATGTTAGGGCCCGAAGGCGTGTCAGCCGGCGGTCAGGCTCTTTGGGACTACAACCAGCTTCAAATCATGGGAGTTATGGAAGCACTAAAGAGCGTTCCTCGGTTGGTTCGCCTAAAGAACTGGATGACGAATAAGATATTAGAAGATATGCCATCATGCGTGGTTGTCATAGATAGCCCCGACTATCACATCCCTTTGATAAAGGACCTTAGAAGAAGAGGATACTCCAAGCCTATTTTTTACGTTTCACCGCCTACGGTCTGGGCGTGGAGAAAGCGTAGGGCAGATGTGATAAGGGATTTAAAGGTGATATGCCTTCCTCTCTTTGAGCTAGAGCATAATTTTTACAGGGATAGGGGCGTTGAAAGTCACTGGCTAGGTCATCCGCTTTTAGATGATTTATACGATTACGTTCCGAGCCCAGATGTGTTAAATATGTACGAAGGCAGGTGCGTAGTTGCACTTTTACCCGGCAGCAGGTCGGCTGAAGTCAGACGCCTCGCTCCTGTTTTAAAAGAAGTCGGCCTTTGTTTGCTAAAGGCGGGTTATTATCCGGTGTTTTCCATCGCAGAAAGCTTATCGCCCGCCAGCAAGGAGGCCTTGAAAAAAACGGGCAACCCCCTGCCCTTCTTTGAGGGAAGTGGAGTTGATCTCATTTACGTATCCAATTTTGTCATAGGTGCCTGTGGAACTGCTGCCGTGGAAGCTATGATATTAGAGAAGTTCATGCTTGTTTTGTACAAGGCTTCACTGCTGAGTTATATAGTTTATAAGCTGATGGTAAAGACGCAGTGGGTGTCAATGCCAAATGTCTTGTTAGGACGGGAAGTATACCCGGAGTTACTTCAAGGCAAGGCTAATGCCTCTTTGATAAAAGAGTCGCTGCAAAGATACTTGCAAGACACGACAAGAATACGCGAGAATTTGCTCGAGGCCAAAAAGAAATTGGGCCAGCGAGGTTCCTATAAGTTTTGGGCCGATGTCATTGTCAAGAGGGTGGAGAAATGAAGCGCGTATACATACTTACCAATGGTCCCGGTGAGCTTTGGGATTGGGCTCGCCCCTTGGCTCATGAACTAAACCAGAGGGGAATCAGGCCCGTTCTTTGGTTGCTGCCATGTCAATACGCTTCTGGCATGGAACGCGCTTGTGCAAAGTCTCTTCCCTTTTACGATGTAATTGGCCCTTATGGCTGGGCGAAAACCTTTTATGAATTGAGAAGGGCAAAAGATGTAGGCTTGATTGTACAGCTTGGTGGAGATTTAATGTTTGGCAGATTTTTGTCCAAGGCCACCAATGCAGAACTTTTTTGCTATACCTATGGCAAGAAAAAGGGCTTGAGCAGTTGCAGTCGCGTGTTTACTGCCTATGAGGTTATGGCTAGAAATATCGAAAGTGATGTTGTTTATCCCATCGTCATCGGTGATTTGGTCGCAGATTCGTTAAAGTTAGATCTGGAGCAAAGACGCGAAGCGAGTTTGCCCGTGGAAGACTCGTCTTCTTTCAAGGTTGCCTTTTTTCCGGGAAGCAGGCCGGCGATAAGGCGAAGGGCTTTGCCCTTCTTGTGTGAGGTATACGAGCACTTGAGTTCTATTTTGGATGCGGATGTAGTGACTTTGCTTTCTCCCTTTTCCTTTGATGAGGAGGTAAAGATCTGGGAAGATGCGGGTTTAAACCCGAGCAGGGAAAGTACCCCCGTTGCCTTAAAAGGGGTAGATTTGGCTTTGACGCAGCCTGGTACGAATACGTTGGAACTGCTTTACTTAAAGATACCGACGCTGGTGGCCGTTCCTTATGTCTTTCTTGAAGACATACCTTTTGGTGGACTAAAGAGATTTACATTTCGTTTGCCCTGGGTTAAGAACAGGTTGTTGAAGACTTTTTCCGAGAATAAAAAAATGCTGTCGTGGCCGAATATAATAATGGGGAAGGAATTGATCCCGGAACTTGTGGGAGACTACGCGCCAAGACAAATTGCCGAAAAAATGGCAAACTATTTATGCGATAACTCGTGGTTAAAAAATATTTCTGACTTAATGAGCAAGTTCTCATCGGTTCAGGGTGCTTCCAGAAGATTAACGGAGGAGATAATTGGATGTCTTCCATAAAGAAGCCTAATCTGCGTAAAGCTCAAAGGAGTACTTACCTGCGATTAATAAGTTATTTAAAGCCTTACGTGGGAAGGCTATTTGCAGCTATGGCATGTATGGCCATTTCTTCGATATTGGCGGTATTGCCACCTTGGTTGCTCAAAAACATCGTTGACGATGTGTTGATACAAAAAAACCTCTTGATGCTTAATTTCCTGGCTTTGGGGATCATCGGGATTTATTTGTGCAAGGCTCTGTTTTCTTACGGTCAGACCTATTTGATGAATTGGGTTGGACAACGCGTAATAATGGACATAAGGGTTCAGCTTTACGATCACATGCAGAAGATGTCGTTTCGATATCTTTATAAGTCGCGGATTGGTGACTTGATATCGCGAATGACGAACGACGTTATGATCCTTCAAAATTTAGTTACAAATGTCATTGTAGACTTAGTAGTTCAAAGCATTACCTTTGTTGCCGTGGTCATATTTTTGCTTGCCTTGAATTGGCGGCTTGCCTTGCTCACCTTCATTGTATTGCCCCTTACAGGATATGTTTTAAATGTAGCTTCGAAAAAGCTTCGTTCTGTGGGCTACCGGATTCAAGAAGAGTTGGGTAGAGTCGTGTCCATAGCCCAAGAGGCCCTTTCCGCCGTAAGGATAGTTAGGTCCTTTGCCACTGAGGATGAGGAGTTGGATAAATTTAAGGACCAAAACAAATCAAACTTTCGCGCACTCATGCATGGAATACAAATTCATGCCGTTTTAGGGGGTGCTGTAGAAGTCATATTAATAGGAGCCCTTGCCTTGATTCTGTGGATCGGCGGGAGGGAAGTAGTAAGGGGCAGGAGTACGCCCGGGGAGCTGATTGCCTTCATAGGCTATCTCGGGCTGCTGGTCCAACCCGTTAGAGTATTAAGCAAAGTCGTTTCTGGGGTGCAGAGAGGTTTGGCTGCGGCTGACAGGATATTTGAGGTGTTTAACGTCACGACGGAAGTACGCCCACCTCGTTCGCCCGTGATATTAAAGCACATTGAGGGAATGATCGATTTTGAGGATGTCTACTTTGCTTATGAGGATAAACTTTGGATTTTAAAAGGCATTAACCTTCACATTGAACCCGGAGAAAAAATTGCTATCGTTGGCCAGACGGGGGCAGGAAAGTCTACCTTAGTTGATCTCATTCCCAGGTTTTATGATCCGGATAGGGGAAGAGTTAAGATAGACGGATACGATGTAAGACAGCTGGACTTGAAGACGCTTCGAAGGCATATAGGCATCGTGCCTCAAGATCCCGTCCTGCTTAAGGGTTCCATAGCTTATAACATTGCTTATGGATGCCCATGGGCCTCCCATGATGATATCGTGAGGGTGGCTGAACAAGCAGGCATACTGGATTTCGTAAAAAGCTTGCCAAATGGTTTTGATACTGAAATTGGCGAGCGAGGGCTGACATTAAGTGGCGGACAACGTCAACGTATTGCTATAGCAAGGGCAATAGTGAGAAATCCTCGAATCCTTATAATGGATGAAGCCACATCATCCTTGGATGCGGCCATGGAACAACATATTCAAGAATCTATGCAAAATGCTGCGGAGGGAAGGACATCCCTTATCATAGCTCACAGGCTTTCTACCGTACGAAATGCAGATCGCATAGTTGTCTTGGATCAAGGCAAGATCGTCGAAGAAGGCGATCACGAGACATTGTTGAGATCAAAAGGGTTATATGCAAAGCTTTATTCGCTTCAGGTGGGCGAGAAAACCCAAGCACTATAAACGGTTAAGTCGCAATTATTTCTTCGGCTATGTTTACAGCGTGATCTCCAATTCTTTCAAGGTGGCTAAGCATGTCCAGAAATACCACGCCTGAAGCAGGATAGCATATACCGTGATTTAATCGTTTTATGTGCCTTGCACGCAGCTCCCTTTCCAGATCGTCAAGTATATCGTCCATAGCGATTATGCTTGCTGCTTTTTGCTTGTCATTATTTTCAAGGGCATCAACTACGACCCTCACTGATTCGACCGCCTTTGAGATCATGTCATCCAGCTCCTTAACTGCCTCATCGGAAAAGGGAAGATTGTGGTTTTCCTTGTAATCTGCAAGCTCAACTATTGCCGTAGCGTGATCTCCGATGCGTTCCAAGTCAGCGGAGATACTTATGGCGGAAGTTAAAATCTTTGCCTGAGCACTATTTACTTCTTGTTGAAAGATCTTAGCCACATAATAGCTGATGGCTTCCTCGATTTCGTCAATCACGTCTTCTATGTTATCGAAACGTTTTCTGTCCTTTCTTTTATCCCCCCAAAATATTGCCACCGCAGTTTCTAGATTCTCGAGGCATAGCTTTGCCATCCTAACTACTTCCTTTTGCGTTTGTACAACTGCCATGAAAGGGATCGATACGAGCTTTGCGTCTAAGTATTTGGGACCGTGCTCGAGAGTTAGTTCGTGGCCCTTGACTATCTTGCAAATTAAGGCTACAAATTGAGGCGCTAAAGGAAGTAGCAATAGAGTAGTTACCACGTTGAAAATGGTATGCGCGTTAGCTATTTGTCTCGCTGCGTTTAAGCCTGAACGAGCTGCTATGCTTTCAAGCGGCCCTAAAAGAGGCAAAAATATAAGCACGCCAATTACATTAAAGAGGAAGTGAGCATAGGCTGTTCTCCTGGCGGCCAAAGATGTGTTTACAGAGGCCAGCAGTGCTGTGAAGGTTGTTCCAATGTTTGCACCCAGCACCATCGGAAGGGCTGCGCTTAAATCCATGACGTTCCGAGAGGCCAAAGTCACGAGGAGGCCCGTCAATGCCGACGAAGATTGCAAAATCGTCGTAAATATAGCTCCCATGACTATTCCGATCAGAGGGTGCGTTTTTCCAATGTGCAAAAGATTTACGAAAGGTGCGTAAGATTCTAAAGGCGCCACTGCGTCTCCAGTAATGGATAGGCCTAAAAACAGCATGCCAAACCCAAGAAAGAAATCGGCGCAACCTTCTTTTACACTTTTCCTTTTGCCTAACAACATTAATGCCATACCCAGTGCTATTGCGGGCAATGCCACCTTTTCAAGCTTGAAGGCCACAATTTGCGCAGTTACCGTGGTCCCTATGTTTGCGCCCATGATCACCCCTATTGCCTGTTCAAGCTCCATAATACCCGCATTTACAAAGCTTACACACATCACAGAAGTGGCGCCAGAAGATTGAATTATTGCTGTCACTATTAGTCCCACAATTACGGCCGAAAGGCGATTAGATGTAAGAGTTTCAAGGAACTTTCTTAGCTTATCGCCGGCAATCTTTTGTAGACCCTCGCCCATTTTTGCCATTCCATACAAAAATAGGGCTACTCCTCCCAAGGCCATTAATATCGTTTCCAAATCAAGGTCCCCCGCTTTTAGTATTTGACCTATATTATTTTATAGCATACTTTCGATAAGTTGAATGATATAATTAACGATACCGTTTTTCTCTTAATTTTGACAGCTTCTGAAATATACCATGTTTATCCTCAGATGGTGATTCGAATGTCAGGATCTTTAAACAATTATCTAGAGTATACAAGAGGGAAGGTAAACAGCGTCCTTTACGGACTGTTTTTTACTCCTTTAAGTTTGATCTATGGACTTGGCGTCTCGCTTCGTAACTTTGCCTATGATCACGGCCTGATTTCATCTTTTGAACCCTCACTTCCAGTTATAAGCATTGGGAACATAACGATGGGTGGAACAAATAAAACTCCTTTTGTAGAGATGCTTGCCAGAAAATTTTTAACCTTAGGTTTAAATCCTGGCTTGGTCACGAGGGGATATGGCGGAAAACACAAGGACAAGGGCCCGATTCTCGTAGTAAACGGCAAGGGTGATCGCGGTCAGGTCGGAGATGAATCCCTCCTTCTTTCATCTAGACTGCCTGGTGTTCCAGTCGCCGTTTCGCTCGATAGGCTTGCGGCACTTGAGATGTTGCGATGGGAAAACAAGGTTGATATTGCCATATCAGACGACACCTTTCAGCACAGGCGAATGGTGCGCGATGTAGATATAGTGTTGATAGATGCCACATGCCCCTTCGGCAACGGTAAGCTTTTCCCTGCCGGTGCCTTGAGAGAGTCCCCTAAAAGTTTGAAGCGAGCTCACATTTTGGTGATCACTAAGGCGGATCAGGTAAAAGAGGAAGCGCTAGCTGAACTGATATCTTTGGTCCGCAAGTATGCATCCGACAAACCAATTTTCACGTCAAGGTTAGTTTTAGAACGATGGCAGAAGTGGGATGGTGACCAATTTGTCGATACAGATCCTTTAAATCCCGATCTCCCCGTATCGATTTTTTCGGCCATAGGAAATCCAGAGAGTTTCCGTAATTTTATTGAGAATATGGGATTTAACGTTAAAAGCGAAATGCGCTATCGTGATCACCATATGTACTCGAGAAAGGACTTGGACAACATAGCCCGTCGTTGCAAGCTGGTAGGCGCAAAAGTCGCAATATGTACCGAGAAGGATGTTTACAACTTACCACAGGGTTGTTTGATCGATATTCCTATCTATGTTCCAAGTGTAGTGACTGTGGTAAGTGAAGAAAGTCGTTTTTTTGAAACCCTAATAGAAACGTTGCGACCAAAAATTGTCATCTCCTCCAACGGCCATGGCGAAGATTCGATGGCATGTCTTTTGGCCGAACGCATACGAAAAGACCTTCCTAAGGCCAAATTGTATGCCTTTCCCTTGGTTGGAAAGGGTAAAATTTTTGAGGATTCGGGCATAGAGGTGTATCCTCCGCCTCTTGATACTCCAAGTGGTGGTGTAATAAAATACAGTTTCTTTGAGCTCATAAAGGACGTTCGCGCGGGGCTTATAGGGCATGTGAAAAGACAGCTGGATGCATGGTCCCGGCTCAGGGGCAAGATTAGAACACCCATATGCGTAGGTGATGTTTATCTTTTGCTGCATGCCTTGTACGGACAGGGAATGCCGCCCCTTCTTTTGGCAACAGCTAAAACAGTTTATCTGAGGGGCCATTTTCTGATAGAAAAGCAGATTCTGAGGAAGAAATCGAGAAAGGTTTGGACGAGGGACGAAATGACGGCTTGTGAGCTGAGAAAAAGTTCAGTTAACGCCGTTTACGTGGGAAATCCAATTATGGACTTGGCAGGTGATAATGATAATGAAGCCTGTGAAGATCCGTGGATGGATAAAGAAGGACGTAGGATACTACTGTTGCCTGGTAGCAGGCAGGATGCCTACAAAGATGTAAGATTACTTTTAAAGGCGGCAGAGCTGGTAACGAAACAAATAAACGCTAACTTTTTGATGGTCATAGCTCCCAGCATAGAGTGGGACAAGATGGCATCAAGCCTTAAAGGGTATTTGTTCGAGGATAATCTGTTAAGGAAGGGTGATTTAGAAGTTGCGATATCCTTTTGCCCCGTTGCTGTAGCTGCAAAAAAAGCTGATCTGTTGCTCGGGCTTGGCGGTACAGCTAATCAGGTATGCGCAGGTCTTGGGGTCCCGGTAGTCTCCGTAGATGATAAGGGAAAAAGGGTTCAGAAGAAACTTTTAGGCGATGCCGAGGTGCTACTTAAAAGGGATCCGCAGGTAATTGCCTCCGAAATCATATCGATTCTCGGTGATAGCGAGAGGTACCAAGCTATGTCTTTGGCGGGCAAGGAGAGGATGGGCGAGCCTGGTGCGATAGAGGACGTGGCAAGGTATGTTTTGTGCGAGTTGGGATGGAAGCATAGGCATGATTTGTACTGCGCTCTGCAAAGAAAATTTCTGTACCCCCTTGAAAGCGTGAGGAAAGAAGAGGTGGAAGTTAGCGTTGAGTAAAGACATTTTAGCGGTAATTCCTGCAAGATATGGCAGTACGAGATTGCCCTGTAAGCCTCTTGTGAAAATAGGTGGCAAGCCTCTGTTGTACTGGGTTTTAAGGGGCCTATCTGAGTGTGAGGTCAGCGAGATAGTGGTAGCAACCGATCACGAAGAGATAGCCAAATTTGTTTTCAAACAAGGTTACGAAGCTGTGATGACGCCTTCAGAATTGCCATCGGGTAGCAACAGAGCAGCTTGGGTCGCCCAAAGGAAGTCTGCTGATATAATATTGAACGTTCAAGTTGACGATCCAATGGTAGGTCCCGATATGATCGATCCTTTAATAAAGGCCTTGGCTAACTCGGAGGAAGCAAACGTTGCCTTGCTTGTGAAGCAGATTGAAAAGTCAGATGAAATTTCTAACCCCAACATTGTAAAGGTAGTGTTTGACCAAAGGATGCATGCGCTTTATTTCAGCAGATCTCCTATCCCATATGAGAGGAACAAAGGCGCAGTGTATTATAAACACATAGGTCCCTATTGCTATAGGCGCGAATTTTTGCTTGAATTCGATTCGTGGCCACAAACCCCCTTGGAGAAGACGGAAAGCTTAGAGATGTTACGTATACTTGAAAGAGGTTACAATATCCTATGCATAAAATCCGAGAGGGATACAATTGAAATTGATACCCCAGAAGATGTTATGACCTTCGAACGGTATTTAGAAAAGCACGGAGATGAGATGCCATGGTTAAGAAGGTAAAGGTTGGCGATATAACGATAGGGGAAGGCCGCTTTGTATTGGTTGCAGGTCCTTGTGTCCTTGAAAGTCTAGAGATGGCTCTTGAGGTGGCTGCAGAGGTCAAAAATATGTGTGATGATTTGGGTTTAGCTTACATATTTAAGTCCTCCTTCGATAAGGCAAATCGCACGTCTATCCATTCCTTCCGTGGCCCCGGCCTTGATGTTGGTTTGGGGTGGTTAGAACAGGTGAAGTCAAGGCTTGGAGTCCCAGTGCTTACCGATATTCACGAGCCAAATCAAGCAGAACTCGCAGCTCGAGTTGTAGATGTAATACAGATACCAGCATTTTTGTGCAGACAGACCGATTTGCTCGTATCCGCCGCCGAAACTGGCAAGCCGCTCAACATAAAGAAGGCTCAATTTATGAGCCCTTACGATATACGTTTTGTGCTTGAAAAGGCGAGGGAGTCGGGCAACGATAAGGTGATTTTATGCGAGAGAGGAGTTGCTTTCGGTTACAATGAGCTAGTTGTCGATTTTCGTTCCATCCCCATTATGAGGTCTTTCGGGTGTCCCGTGATGTTCGATGCGACACATAGCGTGCAAATGCCTGGAGGACTGGGAGGGGTAAGCGGTGGAGACAGGAGATTTGTTTCACCTCTTGCGAGAGCCGCGGTGTCCATTGGGATAGATGCTTTATTCATGGAGGTTCACCCAAGTCCGAACGAGGCTAAAAGCGATGGTCCAAACATGATAGCTTTGTCCGATTTAAGGGATCTCCTTGGTCAATTAGTTGCCCTCGATGACCTGGTAAAAGGCAAACTTGGATATGTTGACGTGGGGGAGGCGTAACTTGTAGTGGAAAAGGATTTTGCAGACAAAGATGTTTTAACTCTTTCCCATGAGGATGAAAGGTTGCTCGAAATTGGGAAGAGCGTGTTGGTGCAAGAGGCAAGGGAATTGACCAATGCGTCATCCCGTTTCGGGCTAGAAATGATAGAGGCCGCTAAATTAATATTCGAATGCAAGGGTCGCGTTGTCGTTTGTGGTTTAGGGAAGTCCGGAATAATAGCGAAAAAGATTGCCGCTACATTTGCATCTTTAGGCACGCCCTCGATTTTCCTCCATGCAACCGAGGGAGTGCATGGCGATTTGGGAATGGTATGTCGCGGAGATATAGGCATTTTTTTGAGCAACAGCGGGCAAACCAACGAAGTATTAAAAATAGTTCCCTATTTCAAACGGCTCGGCATTCCCATCATAGCAATAACCGGCAACGTTTCCTCAAGATTGGGCAAGGAAGCGGACATAGTGATAGATGCGAGTGTGGAAAAAGAAGCTGACCCCTTGGGGTTGGCTCCGACGAGCAGCGCGGTTGTTCAGCTTGCCATTGGAGACGCCCTTGCAGCTATGGTCGCGGATTTGCGAAAACTTAAAAGGGAAGATTTTGCCCTCTTTCACCCTGGAGGCTCCTTGGGGAAAAAACTTCTTCTAAGAGTTAGCGATATTATGGGGAGCAATGAAAGGCTTCCCGTGGTCTCGGAAAAGGCATCCGTAAGAGAAGCGCTGTTTGAGATAACTAGTAAGGGGTATGGTGCCACGATTGTAGTGGATGATGAAGGCAGGTTAAAGGGCATATTTACAGATGGCGATCTTCGCAGATTGATAGAGGATCGAGGAGAGATGGGAGTACTTTCGTTACCGATTGTTGAAGTAATGACCAGAAATCCAAAGACGATTGACATAGACGAATTGGCCGTAAAAGGGGTTCTTTTAATGGAAAAATACGAAGTAAGCGTCCTTGTCGTCATGAAAGAGGGATTTCCTGTAGGGATGGTTCACCTACATGATATGCTAAAGGCGGGGGTGGCTTAGCTGAATTTAAAGTCCTACTCTTTTTTGATCAGCCTTACCTATTTGGGGCTTTACCCTTATTTAAGAATTCGTTACCGGGAAGGTTTTAGCGAGAGGGTAGGCAGGGTGAATAAAAAGCAGTTTAAAGAACTAGACGGTGATCCAGTATGGGTTCATGCAGTCTCAGTTGGTGAAGTTCAGGCAGCTTTCCCCTTGATTTTACGAGCACGGAAATGTAAATATAGCGCTCCCATATTTATATCAACAGTGACTTGTACCGGGAAAAGGATGGCTCAAAAACTGCTTTCTGATCTGGTTGATGGTCATTTTTATTACCCTTGGGACGTTCCATGGGTGATAAGGCGATCGTTGGACATCCTCAATCCTAAGGCGTATATAAGTTTGGAGACTGAAATTTGGCCCTATCTTCTCCACGAATTAAAAAAAAGAGAAATACCTTCCTTTTTGGTCAACGGAAGGTTCTCAGAGCGATCCTTTAAAAAGGCTTGCAGGTCCCTCGAATTTTGGAAAGAGACCCTGGAGTGCTTTTCTGGTATTTTAGTTAAGTCATCCGATGATGCTGAGAAACTTTATTTTTTAGGTGTTAACCCTGATAAAGTAAAAATCATTGGCGATGTTAAAATAGATGCCCTGCTTTTAAGGCAAAATAAGGTCAATACAGAGAAGCTGAGGGCGAGGTTGCAGATAAAGAAAGGAGAACCTTGTTTCATAGCAGGCAGTACCCACGGCGGTGAGGAAACAGTGGTGCTTGAGGCCTTCGAGCTAGTAAAAGGAAAAGTACCCCTGGCCAAGCTGGTCTTGGTGCCAAGACATCCAGAGCGTGCAAGGGAAGTTTGTTCTTTAGCTGGTCAAAAGCACGAAGTTTCCTTAGTTTCTGAGATAAAGCAAGGCTGGGATGTATTAGTGGTAGACGAAGTGGGACTTTTGTTTGAACTTTATTCACTGGCAACGGGTGCCTTTGTTGGAGGTAGCTTGATTCCCAAGGGGGGGCAAAACGTACTTGAACCGGCCTGTTTTGGGGTGCCAATTGCCTTCGGTCCCTACATGGAAGATTTTTCATTACCTGCTACAGAACTTCAACGCCTTGGTGTAGCTAAGGTCGTAGAAAACGGTCAAGATCTTGCAAACGTTTGGCTGGGTGCATTAAACATAAAAGCTGAACTGAAGAAGAAGGCTGTAGAGTATGTAAAAAGTTTGGGTGGAGCTTCAAAGCTGGCGTGGAATGAGGTGGCTTCATGCTTGAGATGATGTTGACTTTGATGAATTAATGGGAGGGATTGGCTTGCACTGTGAGATGTTTATTCCCGGAAAGGCATTTTTCGGAGCTGGTGTGGTTTCTAAAGTTGTAGAGTTAATAGGCAATGGCGTAAAAAAGGTGTTTCTGGTGACGGATGAAAATTTAGTACGACACGGTACGGCAAAGAGGCTCGAGCAAATTCTCGAGGCAGGTGGCGTGGAAGTCCAGATTTTCCACGAAGTAGAACCTGAGCCATCGGTTGAGACCACGGATAAAGCGGCAGCCTTAGCGCGAAATTTTGGGGCTCAAGCAGTTGTGGGTTTAGGTGGAGGAAGTTGCATGGACGTAGCTAAGGCCGTAAGCGTGCTTGTGACGAACGAAGGCTCAGCGGCCAATTATCAGGGTTTAGGTTTGGTTAAAAAACCAGGGGTTTTGAAGATTATGATCCCCACGACTGCGGGGACAGGTTCGGAGGTTACTTTTACTGCGGTGTTGATACGAAGAAGCGATGGGTTCAAGGGTGGGATAAACGATGAAAAGTTGTTTGCCGATTACGCCATTTTAGATCCAGAGCTTACCATGACAGCCCCGTCCAAAGTCACGGCTGCATCTGGCATGGATGCTTTAATTCATGCCTTGGAAGCCTATACGAGTATACACGCGACGTGGTTTAGCGATATGTTTGCCCAAGAAGCCATCAGACGGATAGGAAAGTGGATCAGAATTGCTACATGGAATGGCAAAAACTTGGAGGCCAGAAGCCACATGCAGTACGCGGCTTATTTGGCTGGCTTGGCCTTAGTTCACGCAGGGGTAGGAGCTTGTCATGCCCTTTCATACCCCTTGGGTGGGATGTTTGGGGTGGGGCATGGAATTGCTAATGCTCTGCTAATACCTTACGTAGTCAGGGCCAACGCTTTCAGTTGTCCTGTCCGTTATACCAACGTCCTCAAGTGGTTAGGGTATGTAGATGAAGGAAGCAATATCAATGTTCGTGACGGTGCTCTGCTTTGCGCTGAGGCTTTAGATGAGTTGCTTGAGGATTTGGAGTTGCCCAGGACGTTAGAGTCACTGAGCGCGGGCATAACGAGCGAACATTTCCCCGAGATGGCAGAAAAAGCTTTAGCCGTAAGCAGGCCCATGGAAAATAACCCTAGGCCTTTTGATAAGGAACTTTGCATCAAAATTTACGAGGAGGCGATGAAATAATGCCGGGCTTTGAGTTGTTTGATCAGAAAGAAATTGATGCCTTGGCGGATGTTATCAAAAGGAAAGTTGTGCACAGGTATTCCTTCCAGGACGTCAGAGAAGGAATTTATCGGGTAGCAGAATTTGAAGAAGCCTTTGCGAAAAGGGTAGGGACTAAATACGCTTTAGGCGTGAGCAATGGTTCGGCGGCTCTCTACGTAGGCCTTAAGGCCCTCGGCATAGGGCCTGGCGATGAAATAATTACCAGCGCTTTTACCTTTATCGCAAGCATTGAGGCCATTCTTGAGTGTGGGGCTATTCCTGTACTGGCAGATGTCGACGAAAGCTTGAATCTTGATCCCAGTTCCGTTGAAAGTTTAATTACGGATCAGACTAAAGCTATAATGCCTGTTCACATGTTTGGCGCAGCTGCCGATATGGATGCCTTCAAGGAAATATGTGATCTGCATGGTCTTTATTTAATTGAAGATGCGTGCCAAGCTATCGGGGCTACTTACAAGGGCAGGGCTTGCGGCGGACTGGGCCTTTGGGGCGCCTATAGTCTTGATCCCTATAAGGTCATTACCGTGGGCGAAGGCGGAATGTTATTCACTAACGATGAAGAATTGTACAAGAAAATGGAGTACTACCATGATCATGGCCACATACACGACTTAAGCATAGAAAGAGGAGCTGAAGGAAAGGCTTGTCTTGGGTTTAACTTCAGAATGGGTGAGCTTCAAGGTGCCCTGGGGTTGGCGCAATTATCCAAGCTTGATACAGTCATTGAAGCGCAAAGAATTAACAAGAAAAAAATCTTAGATGCTATAGGTGAGATAGAGGGAATCTCCTTGCGGGATTTGCCTGACAGGGAAGGCGAAATTGCGTCTCATTTGATTTTAATCTTGCCGGATGCTAACGCAGCAATGCGTTTCAAAGAGGCATGCACCGAAGCCGGGGCAGGTTGCTCCATATTGTCCGATAACACCTGGCATTACGCGAAACACTGGGCTACCTTGAGGGAAGGTAAGTACTACTCCAGGGTGCGCTGTCCCTTTGACTGTCCCTACGTTGAGGACATGCCCTTATATCGTCCCATTGAATGGACTCAAACTGAGGAAATAGTATCGCGATCCGTCATGTTTGCTATAGGCGTAGTGATGGACGATGCGAAGATAGAAAAAATTGCCAATGCAATAAATGCGGGTATAAAAGCAGCCCTTTAAGCTGAGTCGAGAGTACTTTTAAAGAAAGGGTCGC
>NZ_CALETC010000028.1:0-4410 GCF_937920065.1 Acetomicrobium mobile | reverse complement strand
CTCAAATACCGTATTGTGAAGTAATGGCGACAAAGTCTGCTTTAACGGGTTGCCGTAAAGCGCTATGAACCTGGTGTCAACATTTGGACAAAACATCTTTACCCCTCCCATTTAATTTAAAATACGATTACTACTTTTCCAGTTCAGGATCGTAAAATTCGCCAAAAAGCTCCTCATCCGACGGGCGATCCTCAGGGACGGGTTTCGATACCCATGTCGTATTCATGTAGTGTTTAAGATAGATATTTTCGGATACGATGTTGCCGCCCCATGTGCCACAGCCCATGCTCGACGTCATCGGCATCCCGTTGGTAAACGACCCTGCGTTCGCCTTGGATTGAGGTTGACGCACCATGATGCGGCTTACGGGAGCCTCCAACGCCAGCCGGTTGATATGGTCCTCGTCAAAAGAATAAATTCCGCAGGAATGCCCCTTGCCGCCCACTTCAAAGATGGCATGCATCATCTCTATGGCCTGATCGAATCCCTTGTATTTATAGAGGGCAAGGAGTGTGGTCAGCTTTTCGCCCGAGAAGGGATGTTCTTTGCCTATACCGTCGCCCATGACCATGATGAACTTCCTGTCCTCAGGGATGGAAAAACCGGCTATGTTTGCCAGCTTTTGGGGAGGAATGGCTACCGTATTTGGGGTGCGATGCCCTTCGGCGTCCCACATTACGGCGCGCAGCTTCGCCTTTTCTTCCTCGTTTGCCAGATAGCCGCCCTCTTTGATGAGCTGGGCCACCATGGCATCGAAGATGCTTTCCTCTATTATTAGGTTGCCGTCCGCCGAACAGCCGGAGCCGTAATCGGAGGTCTTGCTCAGCATGGTATTGTGGGCAGCTTCTTCGATGTTTGCCGTCTCGTCTATTATCATCGTGGCATTTCCGGCTCCCACACCGTAGGCGGGCTTTCCGGAGCTGTAAGCGGCGCGCACGACGCCCTGGGCTCCCGTTGCCATGACCAGGTCGACCTTGGACATGAGGTAATTTGCCATGGGTATGGTGGGATTGGGCAGGCACTGCAGGATATCTGCAGGAGCGCCTTCTCTTTCGAGGGCCTCGCGCATCAATCTCACCGTCTCCATCGATGTGTTTTTCGTGCGCGGATGGGGGGAGAAGATTATGACGTCTCTTGCCTTAATCCCGTATATAGCGCCGCCTGCAGGCGTAAGGTCCGGGTTTGTCGAAGGAATGAGAAATCCGATTATCCCGGCAGGCTTTCCGTATTTGACTATCCCCTTTTCCGGTATCTCCTCGATGATGCCGACGCTTTTCTGCCTCAAGGCGTCCCTGAGGACCCCTCTTATCTTGAACCTCTTGTTCATGCGAGTGACGGGATCGCCAAGCCCGCTTTCTTCAATGCCCATGTCGACCAAACGCTTGAAGGTCTTCTTGTTTGCCACGGCCCAAGCGACGGCCTGACACAACCTGTCGACCCTGGCCTGGTCGTAGGTCTCGATCACCTTGAAGGCCTTCTTTGCCCGCTCAATGGCCTCGTCGACGATACGCATCTGTTCCTCCGTAAGTTCCTTTGCCATGATAACATTATGCCTCCTGTTAATATAATTTATTAAAATTTTTCGGCTACAGGCCGCACGGGGTGGCCTTGCCCGTCAATACCCTCGCCATATGGCTGTTAAGCGCGTCGGGGGCAAACTTCGCCAGCTCAAGAGCTGCCTTCACAAGTTTTTTGATGTCGATGCCCGTAGGAACACCTAGGTTTTCAAGCATGTTCACAAGATCTTCGGTCGCAACATTTCCCGCTGCTCCCGGAGCAAAGGGACACCCTCCAAAGCCTCCAAATGAAGACTCAAGCGAGTTTATCGGGAAGCTCAAGGCCGCAAAGGCGTTGGCCAGCGCCATGCCTCGAGTGTCGTGAAGGTGCAGTCCGAGCTCGAGCCCCGAGGGCAGCGTCGCAAAGATCTCCTCGAAGAAGCTTTCTACTTGAAGCGGATTTGCCACCCCTATCGTATCGGAAAAGATGAAACGCCTTATCCCGAGGTCCATGCCGCGTCTTACCATATTGATAACCTTCGAGACGGGCTGAAGCCCTTCAAAAGGACAGCCAAAGGTGGTAGGAAGGGATAAGATGACGTGGGGAGCATCCTTAACAGCCGAAAATTCCCGGACGATCTTTTCAAGCTCAGCAAATGACTCATCTATCGTGTGCCGCACGTTTTCTTTGTTGTGGCTTTCACTGACTGAGATGACGAAGTTTATGGCGTCCATCTTCATCTCCAACGCCACCCTTGCGCCAAAGAGGTTGGGCACGAGGGCCGTCAAAAAAAGGTCCTTGTGTTGGCGTGCCTTAATCGCCCCTACGACCTCTTTGGCGTCCGCCATCTGTGGGATCGCCTTAGGGCTTACGAAAGAGGTGATCTCCATCTCCTTGACGCCCGCATCGATGACGGTCTCTATCATCTCTATCTTCTTTTCCGTCGGGATGAAGGCCTTTACATTTTGAAAACCGTCGCGCGGCCCCACCTCGACTACTCTTACGTCTTTGTTGATCTGTCTCATGATCGGTCAATCCCTTTTTTTAGAAAAATTCGCTCGGGCGCTTCTTGTAAATGTTGTTTATGTCCCAAACCCCGTCAGTGGGCACGGGTGCGTTTTCCATGTAGACCTCGATCAGGCACGGTTTATTGCTGTCGAGGGCTTCCTTTAGAGCCTTTTTGAACTCATCGGCCTTGCTAACACGAACCCCCTTGATGCCGTAGGCATTGGCTATGGCTGCAAAATCAGGGGAGTAAGGCTCGCCTGTCGGTTTTTCGAAGACCGTTCCAAACATCGTGTCGTAGTGGCTTTTTTCAAGCAGTGCGATCGTCCCGAAGGCCGCGTTGTTCATGACCACCCAGACGACGGGAATATCGTATTGTGCGGCAGTAGCCATAGGCGAAGGATTGGCTCCCATGGCACCGTCTCCAATGAGGGCGACGACCTTGCGGTCGGGCCTTGCCAGCTTCACGCCAAGGGCTGCCGACGGCCCGTAACCCATGGTACAAAGCCCTCCCGGGGTTATGAAGGTGCCCGGCACGTAAATGGGAAATTGCTGGCCCACACCATTTTTGTTCCATCCCACGTCGGTAACGACGTAGCCGTCCTGCGGTAAAACTTCCCTCAAATCGGCCAGGATCCTTTCGGGACGCATAGGATATTGATCGCTTTTTATAAATTTTTCCCTTTGTTTTTCGAAGTCCTGTTTATAAGAGGCGATCGCCGAGATCACTTCAGGGCGTTTGAAACCTTTGGGATATTTTTCCTTGGCTACCTTTAAGATGACTTTCAAGGCAATTTTAACGTCCGCAACGGCACCAATTTCCGTCTTGTAATTTCTTCCTATTTCCTGAGCATCTATATCGATGTGGATTAGCTTGGTAGGAGGAATGTTGAAGGTCACGTCCCTGTACCATGAGCTGCAGTCGGCCTCGGACATCCTGGTGCCTAAAGCTAATATTGCGCTTGCCTCACGGGCCATTTTGTTAGTGAAATAAGTTCCCCAGAATCCCGTCATGCCAACCGCGAGAGGATGGGCGTCTGAAAGCGACCCCTTGCCCATGAGTGTGTAAAGGACCGGCATTTCGAAATGCTCGACTAACGCTTTCAGCTCATCGCAGGCATCGGCAGCGATGACGCCTCCGCCGGCATATACTGCGGGAAGTTCCGCTTTGGCCAGCAAGTCCACGATCTGCTCGGCCGTCTCCTCGTCCAGGGAGGGCTTTGCCGGCGAAAGGAGGTTGTCGATTCTCTGCTGGAACAAGGACACGTCGATCTGCTCGGAAAATATGTCCATTGGAATCGACACCAATACGGGTCCGGGCCTACCCGACACGGCAAGCCTAAAGGCTTTGTCCAAGATCTCAGGAAGCGCTTCAGGAAAATCGACTCGCCAAGCCCGCTTCACGAAGGGACGATATATCTCGTACTGACTTGCATCGGCATGCATGTTAACCTCCTGATGAGGATGCTTGCCGTAATAATAGGAAGGTACGTCGCCTGCGATGACCACAAGGGGTATAGAATCAAGTCCGGCTTCTGCTACGCCGGTGGTAGCGTTAGTCAAACCCGGCCCAAGATGGACCAAGGCTACGCCGGGCAACTTCATGCCTGACGCTCTGGCATAACCGTCTGCAGCGTGAGCAGCAATTTGCTCGTGTCTGACGCTTATGTATTTTATTTTGCTGTTCTCCAAAGCATCGAGCATCGCAATTACCGTATGTCCGCAAAGCCCGAAGATGTGTTCGACGCCTTTTTTCTCTAGAAAATTCACTATCTGATAAGCCACAAGATCTTTCATTTCTTTGCCTCCTTATAATTCTTTAAAATAAAATTTACGGTAGTAAAACATCTCTGTTTAACATGCCTTATACTTGCTCATCGCTTTTCTAATCGTTCAGGTAAAGGGAAT
>NZ_CALETC010000027.1:0-2375 GCF_937920065.1 Acetomicrobium mobile | reverse complement strand
TCGTAGGCATCACCCATGCTAATTTCACTGCTATGAGCGATTGACTCGGCGATTTGAAATCCCACCTTAAAGACGGGATTAAGGGCAGAGATAGGCTCTTGAAATATCATAGACATCTTTTTGCCTCGAACTGTTTTATCCATCTCTTCTTCCGTTATTTTTAAAAGGTCGGTTCCTTCAAACAAAACCTGCCCCTCGATTATCTCACCGGGGGCATCTATAAGCCTCATGATGGAAAGAGCAGACACAGACTTGCCACAACCCGTCTCTCCCACAATCCCTAGACGTTCCTCTTCGTTAAGCCACAATCTAACGCCATTTAGAGCCTTGATTATCCCTCTGTATGTCCGAAAGATGACGCGCAAATTATTTACCTCAAGCAACCTCGCCATCGATCGAGTTACCTCCTAATTCTAGGGTCCATGATATCGCGTATACCGTCGCCAAGCAGATTAAAACCTAAAACTACGAGCGCTATGAATAAACCTGGAAAAGTTGATATCCACCACTGCTGTACAAGGTAGCTTCTACCATCGCTCACGATTGCACCCCATTCAGGCGTAGGAGGTTGCGCTCCAAGGCCAAGGAAGCCCAGCCCTGCAGCGGTTAGTATAATTGACCCCATCCTCAAGGATAGCTGGACTAACACAGGTGACATGCACATGGGCAATACATGAAGGAGTAATATTCTAGTGTTACTGGCGCCAAGGGCCCTGATAGCTTCAATATAGGGTAGGGATTTTATCTTCATGGCTTCAGCGCGCGCCAACCTCGCTATCACGGTCCATCCCACTAAAGATATCGCTATGATAGCATTAAATACCCCTCGACCAAGCATGGCAGACAAAGCCATGGCTAAGATTAAATTGGGAAAAGATAAAAATACATCTGTAATCCTCATCAAAACGTCATCTATAATGCCACCAAAATAGCCCGCCGTGATGCCCACGGCAACCCCTATCGTTCCGCTGATAACGGTTACAAGCAAAATAATACCAACCTCGATGCGAGCTCCGTATACGACTCTGCTGAAGATATCCCTTCCGAACTGATCCGTACCGAATATGTGATCACTGCTAGGAGGAAGCAGGCTCCTTGAAATATTTATCTCTATCGGATCATAGGGAGCAATCGCGGGCGCAAAAATGGCTATCACGATGAAAAAGGCCACCAATATGGTGCCAATCATGGCCAATCTATTTTGCCTCCACAGGTAAAGCGTATGTTTCCAATCCTCGATCAAAAGCTGACGACGCGATATAGCGACGTTTGAACGTTCCGTCTGCAAGCACGATCCCTCCTAAACTCGCATCCTAGGATCTAACGCAGCATAAACAATATCAACAACTAAGTTAACCAGGGAATAAACGATGGCCACGAATAACGTGCCTCCCATTATCGCGGGGTAATCCAAAAGAAGCAAAGAATTTACTATGTAACGCCCGAGGCCTGGCCAACCAAATATAGTTTCGGTTAAAACAGCCCCCTCAAGCAAGCCACCGAAGGTTAGCCCAATGACAGTAACAACAGGTATTAAAGCGTTACGCAAGGCATGTCTATATATGACAAGCTTTCTTCCGATTCCCTTCGCCCTTGCGGTCCTTATAAAATCTTGTCTCAATACGTCTAACATGCTCGAGCGCATGATTCGGGCAATGGACGCAGTAGAGGAGTATCCAAGAACTACAGCTGGCAGTATTATGTGCGACAAAGCATCTTTAAAGGCTTCGAAATTTCCCGCAAGCAAAGAATCCAATAGCAAAAGACCGGTAACCTTAGGCGGCAAGTGAGTAAATATGCCGATACGCCCACTACCAGGCAACCAGCCCAAACGATAATAAAATAAAATCAAAAGCAAAAGTCCGGTCCAAAAGACCGGCATCGATACGCCTAATATCGAAAATACCCTACAAAAGTGATCTATTAACTTATTTCGATGTACTGCCGAAAAAATTCCTAGAGGCACTCCTAAAACTACGGAGATTAAAGCTGCCACTATGGCAAGCTCAAGCGTTGCGGGAAAAAATTCCACTATATCTTTTATAACGGGCCTATTGCTCTTAATAGATATCCCGAAATCGCCTCTGACCACGCCAGACATGAAATCAACAAACTGCGCATATAAAGGTTTATCCAAACCTAGGCGCCTTCTCATCTCATCTACCAGTTCTATTGGGGCGTTACCCCCTAAAATAGCTCCTACCGGGTCTGCAGGTATTGCTCTAGCCACAACGAAAACTACCACGGAAACACCAAAAAGAACAATGAGCATCAAAAATAATCTTTTTATGACGAATGTCTCAAGCCTCATTTTTTATTTAAATCCCCCTGCTTTTTAGTCAAAGAGATATTATACACCTTAAACAGAGAAGGGG
>NZ_CALETC010000026.1:0-2649 GCF_937920065.1 Acetomicrobium mobile | reverse complement strand
CATAATTGGACATCTGATTCCCGCTGGCACTGGAGCAGCCGCAAATCGCAACTTCGAAATAGTGGAAGTCGAAGAAGAAGTTTCGTACGAACCCGTGTCTGTAGATCGTTCATGACAAGATGTGTGTCTATTGTTGGGGGTCGACCCCCTAGGAAGACCCCCACTTGACATAAAGTCCTGGCGCTGATATCATTCCTCGGTGCTCATGCCGTCAGAGGGAGGTTTGTCATGTCCTTACATGAGCTTGTTGAAAGCGACCGCGTCGTAGGAGCTAAAAGCGTCTTGCGCAAGTTGCTGAGATCGGAGATCAAGAAGGTATTTGTTGCGCGTGACGCCGAAAGAAAGGTCATAGAACCCATATTAAGGGAAGCAGAGATTAGGAAAATACCCGTGGAATGGGTTGATAATTCTACGATACTTGGAAGGGCATGTGTCATTGAAAGACCAGCGGCTGTAGCTGGCCTGTTGAAGGATAATCAGTTAAGGGAAGCTTAACAAGGCTAAAGGAGGGACTTTTGTGGCCACTATAAATCAACTTATACGTCAAGGACGTAAGGGAAAAAAGAAGCGCTCAGGTGCTCCTGCGCTTCAGGGGAACCCTCAAAAAAGAGGCGTTTGCACGAGGGTATATACCGTCACTCCCAAGAAGCCAAACTCTGCTTTGAGGAAGGTGGCTCGCGTGAGGTTGACGAACGGCATTGAAGTAACCGCCTATATTCCGGGCATAGGCCATAACTTGCAGGAACACTCAGTAGTATTGGTCCGTGGAGGACGTGTCAAGGACTTACCGGGTGTGCGTTATCATATAATACGCGGAGCGCTCGACTGTGGTGGTGTGGAAAATCGCCGTCAAAGCAGATCAAAGTATGGCGTGAGAAAGCCGAAATAGTCAAGAACAAGTGAGGAGGTTGATGTCATGCCGCGAAAGGGGCATGTGCCAAAAAGAAAAGTTGATCCAGATCCGTTATATAAAAGCGAGGCCATAGCTAAATTCATTCATTGTCTAATGTATGATGGCAAAAAGAGCGTTGCTGAGCGCATTGTTTACGAGGCTTTAGAGCAAGCTGCAAAAAGGCTTAATGTTGCTCCCGATGAAGTGTTCGAAAAGGCCCTGGAAAATGTTAAACCCCTAGTTGAGGTTAGGCCCAGACGCGTTGGAGGAGCAACTTATCAGATCCCAGTTGAGGTGGCACTTTATCGGGCTCAGGCGCTGGCAATACGGTGGATCATAAACAGCGCCAGGTCTCGCAAGGGCATCCCCATGATCGAACGTTTGGCCAGGGAGTTTGTTGATGCCTACAAAGGAGAAGGTGCAGCTATAAAGAAACGAGAAGACACGCATAGAATGGCGGAAGCAAACAGGGCATTCGCCCATTATCGATGGTAAAGAAATAGGTATCATGCAGGGTGGTGATTTGTGAAACAATGAGCGACGGAGGAATAGATATTCGACGCATTCGAAATATAGGCATAGCAGCTCATATTGACGCTGGTAAGACTACGACTACGGAGCGAATATTATTTTATACGGGTAAAATCCACAAAATAGGCGAGGTTCACGAAGGCGCTGCAACTATGGATTTCATGGAGCAAGAACGTGAGCGTGGTATTACCATATCTTCAGCGGCTACTACATGCTATTGGAAAGATTATATGATTAACTTAATTGATACGCCCGGCCACGTGGATTTTACGATGGAGGTGGAGCGCTCGCTAAGGGTACTGGACGGGGCAGTTGCCGTATTTTGCGCTGTTGGGGGAGTGGAACCTCAGTCGGAGACGGTATGGCGTCAGCTTGATAAATACAGGGTGCCAAGGATTGCCTTTATAAATAAAATGGACAGAGTTGGCGCTAACTTTTTTGGTGTCATGAGACAAATTGAGGAGCGGTTAGGGGCAAATCCGGTTCCCATTCAATTACCCATGGGCGCGGAAGATGCATTTAGGGGCATTATCGACCTAGTTGAGATGAGGGCCATAGAGTATGCAGACGAACTGGGCACTCGCATGGAGTTGGATGAGATACCGCAAGCATACTTGGCTGAAGCTCAAGAATGGCGCGAATATTTAATAGAGGCCTTGGCTGAAATGGATGACAAAATTATGGAAGCCTACCTCGAAGGAAAAGAGATTTCCGGAGAGAAGATACGAAAAGCGTTGCGCCTTGGGACCATCGAGCTAAAGCTAGTTCCACTTCTTTGTGGATCTGCCCTAAAAAATAAGGGCATTCAGTTGTTGCTTGACGCCATTATAGACTACCTTCCGTCTCCTTTGGAGATTCCTCCGGTCAAGGGCGTTGACTTAAGGAATGGAGAAGAAGTGGTGCGACATCCTGATCCAAAGGGACCCTTTTCGGCTTTGGCTTTCAAGGTCCTGGTCGATCCCTTTGTGGGCAGGGTAGTTTATACGAGAATATATTGTGGGACGTTGCATACTGGCATGACGGTCTTTAACGCAAATACAAAGAAAAAAGAGCGTGTCGGTAGGATATTAAGGGTTCATGCCAGCAAACGTGAAGATATTGAATCTGCTTCAGCAGGTACTATCGTAGCGCTACCTGGCTTAAAGAACACCCAAACGGGCGATACTCTCTGCGACGAAAGAGAGCCCATAATTTTAGAGGGCATGAATATCCCGGAGCCCGTGATT
>NZ_CALETC010000025.1:0-2700 GCF_937920065.1 Acetomicrobium mobile | reverse complement strand
CGAAAGGTGAAATCCACCCGACAGCAGTGGTATTTGATGGTGCCCGCGTTCACCCTCGTGCTTATGTTGGCCCGCTATGTGTTGTCGGAGAAGGGGCAGATATTGCTGCCGATGCTGTTTTAGAGGCACAAGTTTTTGTCGGGAAAAACGTTCACATAGGTGAGGGTACTGTAATTGAACCGCATGCCACCATATATCATGATGTAGCCTTAGGAAAAAGATGTCTAATTCACGCCGGGGTATCACTGGGGGGCGAGGGTTTCGGTTTTTATAGCGTAAATGGCAAATTAATCAAGATCCCTCAAGTCGGGGGTGTTGTTATCGGCGACGACGTTGAGATTGGTGCTTTGACGAGCATCGATAGAGGAACAATAGGCAATACCTACATAGGTCCCGGTACCAAGATAGGTGATTGTGTTCATATTGGTCATAACGCTAAAATTGGTGCTAACTGTATTTTGGTTGCCATGACCGGGATTGCAGGAAGCGCTGTTATCGAGGACAATGTGATAATGGCTGCTCAAAGTGGAGTAAAAGATCACGCAAGGATTGGCAAGGGTGCGATAATTGCCGCTAAGTCAGGTGTTACAAAAGACATACCTCCTGGCAAGATAGTTTCGGGCTTTCCGGCAAGAGACCACCGCGAAGAGCTTAAAATTCAAGCTCTTACACAAAGATTGCCCGAAATGTATGAAAGGCTTTTGCGCCTTGAACGCCTATGCAAAGGGGTCGAGGGCGAAGATGAAGAGGGTAACTCTTCAAAGGCCAATTGAAGTTAAAGGATTAGGGTTGCATAAGGGGAAAGAAACCAAAGTTCTCATGCTTCCCTCTGAAGAAGAAAGTGGTATAATGATTGGCACCTCAAAAGAGGGGCGACGGTATCCTATCGGAGAATGCGAGCTTTTTTCTCCGGGACGTGCTTCATGTATTCTGCTTCCCGATGGTCAGATGATTTATACCATGGAGCATCTGCTGTCCGCTTTTTATGGCATGGAAGTCGACGATGCCGTTATATTAGTAGTTGGCGGGGAGATCCCGATTTTCGATGGCAGTGCTGAACCTTGGGTTCGAAGCATAATCGAAGCGGGTTTAAGGGAAAAAGAAGATACCAAAAGGACGGTTTGTACTTTGCTATCCCCCCTTTACCTTGAGGACGATTTCGGTGAAGCCTGGATTGCTTGCTTTCCATCGGAAACTCTTAAGGTAAGTTATATAATATCTTTTGATGATGCCTTTATAGGAACTCAAATATTTGCCAGTTTTGTCACCAGGGAGACGTTTTGCAAAGATATCGCGCCTGCAAGGACCTTCGTGAGGTTAAAAGACGTGGAGGAGCTCAGGAAAGAAGGGTTGGCCCTCGGTGGGAACTTGAATAATGCTTTGGTGTTCAACGACAAGGGCCTTCTTAATTCGACGCAGCTGCGTTTTCGTGACGAGTGTGCACGGCATAAAGCACTTGACTTGCTGGGTGACCTCTCTATGGTGGGCTTACCACTACAAGCTCATGTGGTTGGCTACAAGGCTGGACATAGGCTTCATTTGCGTATGGTTCATCGTTTAAGACGTTTGTGTAGGGGTGGTTGAAATTGTCTGTGGACTTTAAGCAAATGGTGGATATTCACAAAATAATGGAGTTTCTTCCCCACCGATATCCATTTTTGTTGGTGGACAGGATTTTGGAGGTTGGTGAGGGGAGAATTGTGGGGTTGAAAAACGTCACCATCAATGAGCCTTTTTTTCAGGGACACTTTCCCGGTGAGCCGGTCATGCCCGGAGTTCTTGTCTTAGAGGCAATGGGGCAAGTTGCGGCGATGATGATAGTCCTTCGCCCCGATATGCAGGGCATGGTAACTTATTTGACCGGGGTAGATAAAGCTAAGTTTCGTAAGCCTGTCTGCCCAGGAGACCAGTTGATCACGGAGGCAAAGGTGTACAGGCTGAGGGGGCGTGTCGGACAAGTGAAGGCCGTGGCTCACGTAAATGACGAAATGGTGGCGGAGGCAATGTTTAGCTTTGTGGTTGCCAAGAACTTGCTGCAGAGGGGTAGTTGATGAAGAGGACTATACATTCGACTGCTATTGTATCTCCTAAGGCTGAGCTCGACGAAGGAGTTGTCATTGGACCCTATAGCATCATAGAAGATGAGGTTTGCATTGGGAAAAACACCGTCATTGGTGCCTACGTAAGGGTGTTTAACTTCGTCGAGATAGGCGAGGATTGCAAGATATACGAGAATTCTGTCTTAGGCAGGGAACCGCAGGACCATGCATTTCGTGGAGAGGAAACAAAGGTCATCATAGGCGACCGAACCATAATAAGGGAGAACGTGACCATAAATCGCGCCACAAGCGAGGGTCAGGCGACGGTTATCGGTCAAGACACATTTCTAATGGAAGGCGTACACATAGGACATAATGTAAAAATCGGAAATTATGTCACTGTGGCGAACAAGAGTGGGTTGGCGGGCTACTGCGAAGTTGGGGATTTTGCTAACCTGGGAGGAATGGTTGGCGTTCATCAATTTACTAAGATTGGCAAATTGTGCATGGTAGGCGGCCTGTCCAAGGTGGTCAAAGATATTCCGCCCTTTACATTGGCGGACGGGCGTCCAGCGAGAATTTATGGGATAAACAAGGTTGGCTTGCAGCGTGCAGGCTTTAATGCGATGCAAAGGAAGCAAATAAAGGAGATATATAAAAA
>NZ_CALETC010000024.1:0-10690 GCF_937920065.1 Acetomicrobium mobile | reverse complement strand
CGCAATCTCTATCAAACCTTTTAGATCATGTAACTCCACAGTCTTTCCCTCACTCTAGCAGTTCCTTGGCTATGCGGCTTGCAACAGTTCTTGCCAGAATTACAGGACATGAAGTAATTTCTTTTACGAGCTTTTTCATCTGCGATGTATGGCCGGTTTTAGAGGCTTAAAGATAGTCAACGTTCCCTTCGACCCAGATGAATTGGTCGTAGACATCGACCTGTTTGGAAAAGTTGCTCGGTTCGTTAGGCCGAAGCTCGTATCAATAGGTCTTACCATGACGCTTTTCCCTCGACCAATTAAGGAAATGTACGAGGTCGTATCGCAGTGGAGCGGACGCATTTACTTTGACGCCGCACATCAATTGGGCTTAATCGCTGCCGGGTTTTATCATGAAGGCGCTGCCGTCATGACAGGATCCGCAGGAAAGACCTTTAGTGGGCCGCAAAGCGGGATCATAGTGTGGGACGACCCCACGCTCACTGTCCCGATAACTAAGGCAATCTTCCCGACGCTGGTTGCCACTCATCAGATAAATAGGGTAGCTGCCCCTGCCTATTCGGCTGCAAAAATGTTGGAATACGGTAAAGCATACATGGGACAAATCATATCAAACGCACGTGCTTTAGCAGCTGGCTTGGAGAAACGTGGCATACTCGTGCTGAGCTCCAGAAAGGGGTTCACGTCCACTCACCAGGTAATAGCAGATGTCGGTAAATTTGGCGGAGGACACGCGGTAGCACAGATGCTCGCGCAGGCCAACATAATAACCAACAAAAACCTGTTGCCAAAGGATCCCCTTGAAAACTGGGACAACCCAAGCGGACTTCGCGTTGGAACCATCGAGGTCATGAGGCTTGGGATGTTCTAAGAGGAGATGGACCAGATCGCCGATTTTATAGCGAGAATTCTGGTAGAAAAAGAGGATGCGAATAAGGTTGGCCACGAAGTCGCAGAGTTTAGGATGCCCTTCCAAACTGTATACTACTGTTTCGATAACGGGTATTCTCCAAAGTTACAGAAATTAAACAGATGATTATATGGATTTTCGATTGATGGTGAACGAAGGTTTAAAAAATGTCCGAAGTTGAGAGCGTACCCTTAAAAGAAGCAAAAGAGCAGGTTGCTAAAGTTTGCAGAAGATTTGCCTTGTTACACTTGGCCTTTGCAGAAACTTTAGTTGAGGAGCTGGGGATGAAAAGGGCATCCAGCTAGTTCTTAAAGCGATTAAACGATACGGCATGAGTATTGGCAAACAAGCTAACAAAAGGGCAATAGAACAAGGGCTGGACAACGAACCTGAGGATTATGAAGAAGATTTGCCATTTTATGGCATGCACGATTCAACGGAAAATATTGTTGAGTGAGAAACAACCAGGACAAGGGCTTATGGCTGTGTAATGGGTAAATTTGTAAATTATGGAAGGAATTGGACAAGAGTAAATTGGGCAGGCTATACTGCTATGTTGATATAGCAAAATACATGGCCTTTAATCTTAATTATAAAATGGTTCATTTAAATTCCCTTCCCGAGGGCGACGAATATTGCGAGTTTCGCATCCTGCCCACGACGGATGAAGATACAAAGGACTTCGATGACAACAACAAAGACTGGAGGCATATCGATCGACCTTGAGATGATAACGAGTTAAGGGGTATGCTCTCGCATCTAGATGCGTCCCGAGATGTGCTCTAAAATATCACACTGTATTTTTTATCTCGATTAAATATTAGGAATAAAGATGACATCTGCATAGATGTCCCTTTGCAGTTTCTCTCTCATCAGGTTCTTCTTTTAAACATACATCCATAGCTTGCACATATCTGGTGTGAAAGAGGCAGCCCTTCGGGGGATCCAGGGGGCTTGGTATCTCTCATCGAGGTATTTTGCGGGTCCTCTTTCCTTTGCCTACGCTGGGTATTGAGTCTAGAAGGTTTATTGTGTAAGGATGTTTCGGGTTCGAAAATATTTCGTCCTTGGTTCCCAGTTCCATAATTTTGCCCAAATACATGACTCCGACATGAGTGGCAATATAATCTACCACTGCGAGATTATGGGTTATGAAAAGATATGTCAATTCAAGGCTTTCTTTTAGTTCCTTTAACAAGGCCAAGGTCATCGCCTAAACGGATACATCAAGTGCGGATGTGGATTTATAAGCATTAGAATGCTATGGTTTTAAGAGGTTTACATTAGCATTCTAACTGAATCAAGAATTGTTTTTATAAAAATTTGGTCGTTGATAAAAATGTTGACCACAAGGCTCTGGAGATATGGAATATGAAATTTAACTTTACGCACTAGCATGAGTATGCTATAGTATCATTGTATTAATTAGACTGCTATATAATGCCATATTTTTTCTAATGAACTAAAGGTTCAACTGGATCTAAGTAAAATCAAGCTATACTCAACTTTCATGTGATATTCTCTTTTAATTATATAAATATATACATGCTTTTTCAGCAGACACCTGATATCAATAAATGATGATTATCAATTATTTAATTTAAAAATTAAAAATATCCTTGTAATATTTTAGCAAACAAAACTTAAGTAAAGGAGGAATTACATCATGAAAAAATATTTGTTGATTGTGTTTATTACTGGGGCATTAGTTGTTTTTGTGCTAGGTACAATTGGCATGGCTTTGGAACCAATGATCCTCCAATGGGACCTCTCTGAATGGAAACATCAAGAAGGCTCGGACAATAAAGCCGAAGTAAAAGTTTCAACTGAGGGACTAACTATTGCTGTTAGAGAAAAAAACTTTTGTCAGGTAGTAAGTCAGGATTTACCATCTAAAACACGATATCTTAGTGACTTTATTATAACTGCAGAAGTTATGGGATTTAAGAGTGGAAAATATGGAGTAGGATTGGGCAACAGAAAAAGTGATCTTGTTTTTCAAATATCACATTCAGAGGTGCAGTTAAGGCATGCTGGAGTGAAGGAGGTAGTCTATATAAAGAGCAAAAAGATCGACCCCGTTTCTTTCCCCGCTAAAATAAGTCTTCATTACAATGTTGAATCCGGTGAGCTTATCGGTTCAATAAATTGTAGAGAAGTAATTAGAGGTAACGTTGAGGAAAAAACTAACATTCCAAAAATTTTATCTATATCGGTTGCCTCGCTCTGGGGATGTTCGCTATGGAATAGTCAATCTGGCCAGGTCACTTTTTCCTCTTTTAGTGTAGAAGCAAGGTGATTTATATGTTATCACGAAGTAAATTATGGGTTTTAATTATTGCTATAGTCCTACTAGTTACGACAATCGATGTGTCTGAGACATGTGCTTATTGGAAAGATACATGGGATTTAAAACTAGAAGATCCCTTTAAGACCGAATCAGTTGTCGGTAAACCAGTAGAAGATGGCTACGAATTTATGCTTCTTAAAAGATATTATTCTTTCTTTTACTATTTCAACATCTCACAAGATGTCGGTTTGGGCTCAAAAGTTTTTGTCGAAACGCATGTTTTAGAAGCTCAAAACACAGTAGTAGGCGTTGGCTTGGGCAACGACAGGCAAGGTTATGTCCTTGAAATTTTCCCTTCTGGAAAAGTAGAACTTAATTACTGGGAGAGATTTCCAAGCAAACAAATGGATTATTGGGATGTGAGTTATTGGAAAGTATGGGAGGAAAAAATCAAGCCACCAACTTTCCCTTTAAAACTTCGTTGTGAATATGAGGGTATTCCTGCTCAAATCAAAGGATTCATCAATGGAGAAATGTTTGTAACTCTTGATCTCGAAAAAAATCCAGTTGGCAGTGTTCCAAGAATAATCGACAAATGCGGAGTTAAAGTCGCTAGCATGAGCGAGAGCCAGCCTTATAAAGCGGTTTTTTCGTCTCTTTCAGTAGAGACAGAATAAAACCTTACTGATATTGTAATATCTTAATACACAAAATACTAAATTGAGATTGATGAAAAAAAGTCGCGCATGATATCATCTGTAAAATTTAGGATGACACCTTTCTAAAGTAATCTGAAAGGGCAATTGCACTCTGATAGAATAAAGTTATCACAAACCCAAACTATTGAAGGAACAACGATGACCCCTTGCTTACTTACTTTTAATGAGGAGGATTTGCACCTTCTATTTTCTGGCAACGATGAGAGCTTGAAGAAGATCTTAAAGCAATTTGTAAATCAAATTCTGGAGCAACAAAGAACTAAAGCAGATCAACGCGAAAGCCTTACGAACGCACCGAAGAAAGGTCACCAGGATAATGTGAAAACTACGCGGGACCTCCTTTTTCAGCATCAACGATATCTCGAGCTTAAAAGATCTTGATGTTTTACTTCAATCCTGGAAGGATAGGGATTTATCCAAAACCACTTACCCCTTCCTGATCCTTGTCGGCTAGTCATCAAGGCTAAAGAAGGTGAGCAAGGTGAGGCCCTTTAGCTTGCTTGTCGCTACGGGCATTAATCAGGAAGGATATAGGGAGATCTTTGAAGCACCTGATGTATCTACAGCACGACATATAGTAAATTTGATGCTTGAAGTATTTTCTGTCAAAGCACCTAGGGCTATGGACATCCTGGAGGACGGCTTTAGACTTAAGACAGTCTTGAATACTCCGGTACGCTACAGGAAGAGACTTCGGACCACAAGGGGCGTGGTTAGGCTAAACCAAAAGATAAGGCGAAGGGAACGCGTGATCCGAATATTTCCTAACCGTGAATCGGCGTTGAAGCAGGTAAAAGCGTTATTGATGGAACAGGACGAAATATGGCAAATGAGGCAAGAAGTACTTCGAGATGGATGAATATTGGGAATGGAAAAAACAGGAACAGGGACAGAAACATAAACAACAGTACGAGATAGGTGAAGCAGCTTCAATGATAGCAGGATAGCAGGGGTTAACCTCTAAATTTAATCTGAAGGCAATTTTTCAGAAAATTAAGGACGTGACAAACGGCGGACTTTCTTCACATTCACTACAATACCTTAAAATATAGGATCAAAAGATTAGAAGATATTTTAGGGATTGATGGGTTATCGGAAGGAAAAAGGCGTTTTGATATAAGCTTAGCCTTCATGTTGTATAAATTGGAAAATAATGATCTTTTAACGCGATTTTGACACAGTGTAGGAAATTTACAGATCATCAATTACAAAAATAACACCAACAAGAATGACCCGGTGAAATTTCTGTCTCTTCAGGTTCTTTTTCCGCGCATATTTCTTTCGCTTCCACGCTTAGGCCTCCTTAAAAACTGTCAGAATAAAGATGACATGCCACGAAATGGCTTGGTTTTACTTCCTTCAGATCTGGAAGTTCTACGCGACATTTATCAAAACAAAAATCGCACCTGGGATGAAACCTGCACCCCGGAGGCGGGGCTATCAAATAAGGTCTATACAAAAAAGACGCTGCTGGGGTTCTTATCGGAGGAATGTATCCAAACTATTTGGAAAAGAGCCGTTTGAAACTTGACACATATGAAACCCAAGTTTATAATCTCTAAAATAATTAAATTCTAGTTCGGAGGGATGGTTATGTCCAAATTTGTATTCTGCGTAGTATGCGAAGGAAAGGTAGAGGTATCCAATGAACTTTTGGAGGGGGAAATTATTACCTGCCCCGACTGCGGTTCTGAGCTTGAGGTTATTTCTTTGGATCCCTTAACTGTCGCAGAAGCACCCGAAGTGCAGGAGGATTGGGGAGAATAATGGCCAAGGTCTTCATGTTCTATTCCCGCCTCAGGAGCGAAGAGAAAATGATAATCGAGGCCGCAAGGGTAAGACAAATCCCTTTAGAAGCGATGATCGTTTCCAACATGGTTTGGCCCAACGACATTTGCCAAAAGAGAGACGTAGCCCTGTGCCGCTGTATTGGACACAGACAAAATCTTGCACTGGCGTTGACGTTAGAAGCGAAGGGCGTAACCACGATAAATCCTTCAAAGGTCATGGAAATATGTTCAGATAAAATCGCAACGTCTTCGAAACTCTCGATAGCAGGCATTCCTCAACCCGATTATGCAGTGGCTTTTTCACTAGAAGGCGCGCTAAAATGTGTCGAAAAAATGGGATATCCCGTCGTCCTAAAACCACCCGTAGGCAGTTGGGGAAGGCTTTTGGCAAAGGTCAACGACAGGGACGCACTGGAAGCTATAGTCGAACATAAACTGCACTTGGGTTCACAGCACAGCGCAATTTACATCCAGAAATATGTGGATAAAAAAGGATTCGACATAAGGGCCACCATAATAGGAGATTGCCCTGCATCGGCTATAAGAAGGTGCAGCGATCACTGGATTACAAACACCGCAAGGGGCGGCGAGGCACAAAACTACCCTCTAACTAATGATCTTAAAAACTTGCTTATAGATGTTCAAAGGGCTATCGGTGGAAAAATGCTCGCCGTCGATGTATTTGAGACCGACAATGGCTTTCTCGTAAACGAAGTTAACGGACAGCCGGAGTTCAGAAGCTCCCACGGAGAGATCACAGGTGTTGATATCGCCGGAAAGATAGTCGAGATGGCCTGGACGTTGGCCAAAAAGGGTGATGAAGATGACTTTTAGGGCCTCAGTGTGGGGAGCAAGCGGGATGGCTGGTGGGGAAGTTTTGCGCATATTGGCTCGACATCCCAATATAAAAGTTGAATGCGCTGTGTCAAAAAGCAAAAAGGGCCAATTCGTCTGGCAGACGCATCTTAATTTAAGAAACGAATACGGCGATCTAACATTTTGTGACTACGATGAGGCATTTTTAAAAGAAGTAGATATCGCCTATTTGGCGGTCCCTCATGGCACTGCTGTACCCGTCATCGAAAAATACCTGAGAGGAGGTGCGAAGATAGTCGACCTGTCTGCGGACGTTAGGCTTTCCTCTTCCAAGGATTACGAAAAATGGTATGGATCGCCTCATCTAAAACCGGATTTATTAACCAGGGCAATTTACGGGTTGCCCGAGCTTCATGGAAAAGAAATCGAAAGGGCAAATTTAGTAAGCGGCGTAGGCTGTAATGCAGCATGCTGTATATTGGGGCTTTTCCCTCTTGCCAAGGAGGGCCTGATAAAGGAAGCGCGAATTGAAGTGAGGGTGGGATCATCTGAAGCCGGCGCAACGCCTACCGTCGGAAGCCATCACCCATATAGAAGCAGGACATTAAGGGTCTACGAACCCTTTAGGCATCGCCACTTGGCTGAAATCCTGCAAGAACTTTCCCTTGAGGAAGATGCGGTAACTATGACGATGACAGCCGTGGAGATCGTCCGCGGTGCCCAAATGTTGGCTCATATTCGTCTGGCGGAAAAAGTAAAGGAGGGCGAAATATGGAAGCTCTATCGAAATGCCTATAAGGACAAGCCTTTTTTGCAACTTTGTCCGGCTAAACCGGCTCATCTGAGGTTCCCAGAACCAAAGATGGTAACGGGAAGCAATCAGGCGATGACTGGGTTTGCTCTCCATGAGGACGGACAAAGAATGCTAGTTGTTACGGCCATAGACAACCTGATGAAAGGGGCGGCAGGAACGGCTGTCCAGGCATCCAACCTAATGCTGGGGTTAAACGAAACCGAAGGGCTTACCATGATGCCCGTTTATCCCGTATAACTCATCGAAAGGAGAAAGGGTAGTGAAATATCAAGATCTGGGCGACATTCGTAGGGGAGTTGTAAAGATCGGCGGAGCAAGCGGAAACAATCTAAAACCTCTTGTCATGGAACTTGCGGAAAGAGTGAAAAGAGGAGAAGAATGGCTTCTTGTTCATGGCGCAAGCTCTTATATGGACAATCTATCGAGGGCTTTAAATATTACTCCAAAATACGTTATGAGCCCCGGTGGTTTTAAGAGCCGCTTCGTAAATTCCTCCGATCTCGAATTGTTTCGAGCTGCTAGCTCTTTATTTTCCATACAACTAGTTAGCTCCTTCGGTCAACAGGGGATTAATGCCGTACCGCTTTATCCGCCCGACAACATATCTGCCATTGCAAGAAGAAAGGATGCCCTGCGGGTCGTAGAAAATGGCAAAGTGCGTTTAATCAGAGGCAATTGCAGCGGATTTATCACGTCATTTAAAAACAAAGACATCTTTACTTTGTGGGATTTGGGGGCGTTTCCTGTCTTGCCTCCTCTGGCCTGCGATGAGACAGGGGAGGGCCTCTTGAACGTCGATGGAGATCGCATGGCCGCCGCAGCAGCCGCTTCTCTTGAGGCGGATGTATTGGTCATATTAAGCAACATCCCGGGATTACTTCAAGATCCAAGCGACAGTTCCACATTGATAAAAATGGCGACGCTTGAAGACTGGGCCAACCTGGAAGGCTATTCTCAGGGAAACATGAAGCGCAAACTGCTTGCAGCCAAAGAAGCGCTCGAGGGCGGGGTTAATTCGGTATTTATAGGAGATAGCAGGCAACAAAATCCTTTAAAGACGGCATTTTCGGGAGGAGGAACGCGCTTATGTCGGAGCTTTACGGAAGCCGCGGTATAACTTTAACATACGGGAATGGTGCAATAATCAGGGACAAAAAAGGAAAAGAGTATATAGACTTTTATTGCAGCAGTGGAGCTGCGCTATTTGGACATTGCCATCCCTACCTGGTAAAGACACTAAAAGAAGCATCGAAAATGCCCTGGACGGTAGGAATAGGCATGGGATCGGAAACGAGAAATAAGTTCATGGAGTCTCTGAGACAAATATTTCCGGACAGAGAATGTTTTTTCTGCAACAGCGGATCAGAGGCTGTAGAGGCGGCACTTAAACTTGTTACTTTTTTAAACTCGAGCAGAAAAAAGATCCTCGCCCTGCGTCGAAGCTTTCACGGACGCACACTTGGAGCTTTGTCTTTGACCTTTAACCCACTTTACAGAAACCCTTGGGCACACGTCATTTTGCCTGTAACTCATTTGGAACCGGAAATACTGCCGTCAAACATAGATGAAGATACGGTTGCGGTATTCGTTGAGCCCGTTAGGGGAGAAGGCGGCGTCTATCCGCTCGAGGAGGAAATTGGTAAAAAGATAACAGAGGCGTGTAAGTTACATGGAGCTTTGCTTGTAAGCGATGAGGTTCAATGCGGTTGGGGAAGATGTGGCGATTATTCCGTAAGCGAAAAATGTGGCCTTGATCCCGACATAATATGTCTCGCGAAGGGTGTATCCGGAGGTTTTCCTGTAGGAATAACACTGTGGAAAGATGAGTTGGGTGGGTTTCCCCCATCGGGGCATAGCTCAACATACGGTGGCAATCCTCTTGCCATGACTTTGGGGCTAGCTACTATGTCGTTATTTCAAAGTGAAGGCTATATGCAAAAAGCGGTGGAACTAGGAGACTATTTCAGAAATCTATTGCGAAAAATTGACTCTCCACTTATACGAGAGGTGCGCGGAATGGGGTTATTGAACGGAGTAGAGCTTTCCGTAAAATCCATTCCTATAGTCAAAGAACTTCAAGATATGGGTATACTCGCTCTTCCGGCCGGACCTTTCGTAGTGAGATTTTTGTCGCCTTTGATATCTAAGGCAGAGCATTTCGCAAAAACCGCGGACATCTTGAGTGCAGTATTAGAAGGAAAGGAAAAGGGTAATGTCCGCTGAAATAAATTTACTCCTCGATTTGGTTTCCATACCCAGTACAAGCTATAAAGAAGACAAGGCGTGTGCCTACCTCAATGCTCGTCTTCCCTCTTTTGGATGGGACAGGTCGTACATAGACAATGTGGGAAATGTCGTGGCCACAAAAGGGGAGGGCGATAACGAAATAATCCTCCTCGGCCACATCGATACAGTTGAGGGCAGACCAACGGCCAAAGTGGAAGACGACATCTTATGGGGGAGGGGATCGGTTGACGCAAAGGGACCGCTTTGTTCGATGGCCATTGCCGGTGGTAAGGTGAAACTTGCAAGAAATTGCAAATTGTCCTTCATTGCAGCCGTCGGAGAGGAATCCAATTCGCGCGGCATTCTTTATAGGCTGCCTCTTCATAAACCTATAGCCTGCATTGTTGGAGAGCCATCAAACACTCGGGGGATAACCATAGGCTATCGAGGTTGTATTAGGGCGATCCTTAAGTCAGAGGACGGCGGAGCCCACAGGAGCGCCAATGGAGGTCCGCTTACCTATGTTACCTTTGCAGCTTCGGAGATATTAAATCGATTGCGCTCAAATGACCAATTCGGCAAATCCATTGCATATAGCCCATCTGGGGCAATCGTTTCCATGTGGGGACAGGAAAAGGGACGAAGGACTGCAAAGATGGAGCTCGACATACGCATTCCCATCGGAGGCGCCCTCGACGAATACTGCTTGTTGGTTGAGAAAATATGCAAAAAATATAAAGTAGAACATGATATCGCCCTTGCTATACCACCCCACGTGACAGACAAAAACAACATGGTCGCAAAAGCCTTTCGCACAGCCCTAAGACGACAAAACCTAGAACCTCGCGTAATCGTCAAAAGCGGAACGGCAGACTTCAATCATGCTGCTGCTTGGAATTGCCCTATGGTCGCATACGGGCCCGGCGACAGCACGCTAGATCACACCATGAACGAGCATATCGCTTTAAATGAATATCTAAAATCCATCGATGTTCTTGAAACTGCAATGGCACTGATCTGTTCTTATATCAAGTGAAATATGGTTTTTTGTGATAAAATAACAGAAAAGCGAGGTGAAGACCATGTTTAATAATATACAAGTATTTGTTAAAGGCATTGTCATCG